>JAFAPL010000611.1 GCA_019247135.1 Chloroflexota bacterium
CGAACGCGAAGTGCCACGATGGTTCCGACTGCACTGCCGACGACGTGAAATGGACCGCCGACCGGCTGTTGTCGCCTGAGATCAAATCCTCATGGGCGCAGAACTGGTACTCGTCGGTCAAAGGCGCGGTTGTCGTCGACCCCAAGACGGTTCGCATCGAGCTCAAGAATCCGTGGCCGATCGGGCCGGGCGTCTACGCCTCTCTGCGCGGCGCCACCATGTACCCCAAGGATGCCGACAAGAAATTCAACATCAAGACAGAGGCGATCGGCACGGGCGCCTACAAATTGAGAGAGTTCGTGCCGGCCGATCGGGTTGTCTACGACAAAAACCCGAGCTACCGTGTCAAAGATCTTCCCAAGAACGACGGGATCTTCGGCAAGATCATGCTCGACGAGGACGCTCGCATCGCCGCGGTCCGCGCGGGCACCGTCGATTTCGCGCAGCTGTCACCCGAAGGTGCACAGAAGCTCGCCGGGATCAGTGGCTATCAGATCCTGGCTGGCCCACGCGCGTGGAACACGAACATGGGCTTCAATTTCGACAAGTTCGAGTTCTTCAAAGACTCACGCGTGCGGAAGGCCTTCTCTCTGTCAGTCGACCGCGAAGAGATGATCAAGAAGTCGGTCTTTGGTGCTGGCGTGCTGACCGGATTCGTCCCGAGTAGCTTCTCCGATTGGGCCGTGCCGGAGGATGAGCTCAAGCAGATCCTTACGCGGGACGTGGAGCAGGCAAAGGAGCTTCTGGCCCAGGCAGGCTTTCCGGACGGCAAGGGTATTCCGACGCTCAAATTGCATACCTCCTCTGCGCCCTATCCCGACTTCATGTCCAATGCCATCGTCGTTCAGGAGAACCTGAAAGACGTCGGAATCCAGACCGAGATCGTGCAAATGGAGTGGGGTGCGTTTGTTGCTCTGACCAATGCGTACCAGCATGAGCTCAGCTTCTCGGCGGCGACGTTCTTCCCGGATCCGGATCTCTACCTCTGGCCCCCGAGTCACTCGACGACGCTGAATGCCAGCAAGGGGTACCGCCACTACGACCAGGACACACTCGACAAAATGCTGCTGACACTCCGCAGTGACGCAAGCCAGACTCGTGAACAGCGCCGAGATCTTGCCCGCAAGATTGACAAGATGTTGATGGACGATCCGCCCCAGCTCAACTTCTATAACGGCGCGTTCGTCGAGGCCGTCAGTGACCGGGTCAAGGGATACGTGCAATCCTTTACCGGACGACGCCCGAACCTGCGCAACGTAACCCTGGCCTGAACCGAGCTCGAGACCCCTGGGCGCCTACGTAGTCAAGCGACTGCTCCTTACCGTCCCCGTCGTGCTCGGGGTCTCGGTGCTGGTGTTCCTGATGATCCGGATTGTTCCGGGCGACATCGTGGACCTGATGATCGGGCCCGAGCTGTATGTCGGCCCCGAGTACCGAGCCGAGATGCGTGCGAAGTATGGGCTGGATCAACCGATCTACATTCAGTATCTCAGCTGGGTCGGCCAGATCGCGCAGGGCAATTTTGGGACCTCGTTGCGCAATGACGAACCAGTGCTCGGCACGATCCTGACAAGGCTCCCGTTGACTGCCGAGCTCTCACTCCTGTCCGTGCTGGTTTCGGGGGCCGTGGCCGTTCCGCTGGGAATCGTATCCGCGGTGAAGCGAAACTCGAGTACCGACTTCATCGCGCGGCTGATCGCGATCGTCGGCCTGTCGGTGCCCAACTTCTGGTTGGCGGCGATGCTGCTGCTGGTGACCGGCGTTGTGTTTCACTGGCAGCCACCGCTGCTGCTGGCTCCGCTATGGGTAGATCCATTGACGAACTTGCAGCAGATGGCGCTCCCTGTGGTCGCACTGTCGCTCGCGCTGATGGCGATCGTCATGCGCATGACGCGTTCATCGATGCTCGAAGTGCTGCGCCAGGAATATATCCAGACAGCGCGCGCCAAGGGTCTGATGCAGAACGCGATCGTGGTTCGACACGCGTTGAAGAATGCGTTCATCCCGGTGATCACGGTTCTTGGCGTCCAGCTCGGCGCGCTACTTGGCGGAACCGTCGTGATCGAGGTGATCTTCGGGCTGCCGGGCGTCGGTCGACTCGTCATCGATGCGATCAGCGCGCGGGACTACCCCACGCTCCAGGGCACGGTGCTGTTCATCGCGATGCTCTTCGCGATGGTGAACCTGCTGGTCGACGTCGCGTACGCGTACCTCGACCCGCGAATTCGATACGCATGACGGCAGTCGCAGTCGAACTCCCGGAGGTACGAGCGACGCCGCGTCGGCGAGACGCTCCGCTGTGGCGGCGGATCCGTCGCTACCCCATCGGGGTTGTTGGAGCCGCGATCGTGATCCTGGTCGTGGCCATGGCGCTTTCGGCCGACCTCATTACGCCTTACGACCCGGTCTGGCAGATCGACGAACGGCTGACCCCGCCGAATTGGTACTACATCATGGGTCTGGACGAGTTTGGTCGCGACGTGTACAGCCGAATCATTTACGGTGCGCGTGTCTCGCTGTACGCGGGCATCGTGTCGGTCATCTTCATCGCGCTGCCGATTGGATCGGGCCTCGGGGTGCTGGCCGGCTACTTCCGCGGATGGGTGGATACGCTGTTGTCCCGTCTCGTGGACATCATGTTCGCGTTTCCCTCGCTGCTGCTGGCGATCACCATCGTGGGTGTGCTCGGGGCGAGCCTGACCAACACGATGATCGCGATTGGGATCGTGTATGTCCCCACGTTCGCGCGGATTGCGCGTGGCTCCACGCTCGGCGTCGCGAACCTCGACTACATCATGGCGTCGCGCACGATCGGCGCGGGCAATATGCGCATCATTCGCCAGCACGTGCTGCCGAACATCGCCGCGCCCCTGATCGTCCAGACGACGCTGGCGTTGTCGACCGCGATTCTCATCGAGGCGACGCTCAGCTTTCTGGGCCTGGGAACTCAGCCGCCGATGCCGTCCTGGGGCACGATGCTTGGCACCGGCCGGCGTTACATGGAGATCGCGCCGTGGGTCGCCATTTACCCGGGCCTCGCCATCATGATCGCGGTGCTCGGGTTCAATCTGGCCGGCGACGGCCTGCGCGATGCGCTCGATCCACGACTGCGCGAGGCATGACCCGAGCCGTCTGTTCTGCATTGCTGGCGATGCTCATCACATGCTCGATGGCATGTCGTCGTGAGAATCCGGTTGTCGTTCGCGCCGCGACCGCCACGGCCGTCGCGGCGGCCAACCAGCAGGCTGTGCAAGCGGCCGCGACGGCAACGGCCGTCGTCCAGGCCTCCACGTCAGGCGGACCAACCACGACTGCGCGGCGCGCCAGGGTAGCGGCGGGGAACCTGGGCGTGGCCGCGACTGGCATCAGCGCCGGAATTCAACTATGGAGCCGGCCGGGCGGAGTCATGGCCGGCGGTGCCACGATGACTGGCACGGTCAGCGATGGAGTGGAGGTCGACGTGATCGACCAGGCCGACTTTCTCGGTCAGCGGTATTTTCGGATCCGCGGTCCTTCGCAGGAGGGCTGGATCGACGGTCGCTTCCTGCAACTGGAGTAGCATTTCCGAATGACGAGTACCGCCGTCGAACGAAAGCTCGCGCCCGGCCAGATCGCGGCCGAGGTCCTCAAGGCGAACGGCGTCGAAGTGGTCTTCGGACTCAACGGCGATCACGTGCTGCGGCTCTACGACGGTCTGGCCGACGTCGGCGGCATCACGCACGTCACGGTCAAACACGAAAACAATGCTTCACTCGCGGCCGAAGCATATGGTCGCCTGACCGGTCGTCCCGGCGTCGCGGTCACGACCGCTGGGCCAGGCGCCCTGAACTCGATTTCGGGCGTGGCAAGTGCCATGGCCTCCGGTGCTCCCGTAGTGTCACTCACTGGTGCGGTCCCGAGCGGCGCCGCGCTCGAGACCTTCCACGGCGTTGACGAGGTCGACTTCACGCAGCGTGCGTTTGCTCCCGTGACCAAGTGCTCGCGGCGGGTGACCAGCACCCGCGACATTCAGCCAGCCATCACTGACGCCTTCGCGTTGGCCGTCGACGGGCGACCTGGTCCAACCCACGTCGAAGTCACCCGCGATGTGCTCGAGGGTGACCTGATCGATGCCGCGCCTCCGACTCCAGCTCAGACTCCGGCGGGCGATGTTGCGCCCGATCTCGACAGGGCGCTCGAGCGAATCCGCCGCGCCCAGCATCCCGTCATTGTTGCTGGCAAAGGCGCCTGGTACCCGATGGTTTCGGCTGCGCTCGTCACTCTGGCCGAGGCACTCGAGGCGCCAGTCTGCCATACATGGGAAGGGCACGGCGCGATGCCCACGGTCCATCCCCTCTCGCTCGGGCCCTATCGGGTGCTGGAGAGCCATCCGCTCGTTCTGAGCGAGCTGGCCGCGGCCGACCTGATTGTCGGTGTCGGCGTGCGGCCTGGGACCGAGCCGTTCGAAGCGCTCCGGGGCGACTATGGTGAACGGCTGCTCATCTTCGACTCCAGCGACAGCCCGAACGGGAGATACGGCCCGAGCATTGGCTCGGTTGGCTCCCTGGCTGCATCGCTCCGAGCGGTCGCGGCGAACGTTCGTCCCTCGCAATCGGCAGGCTCGGCTCGGGGCATGTGCGCCGAGGCGCAGCGGTCACTCGCGCACGGACTCCAGGTTGAGATGCACCGCTACGCCGGCACCCGGCCGTGGCACATCGGACTGGCGATCGGTGCGCTGTCTGACCGGCTGACACCCGATATGGTCGTGACCTCCGATGTGTCGAACGTGAAATTGTGGGTACCGTTTCAGCTGCGAACATTCGGACCACACTCGCACGTGCAGGCAGGCTCCTGGGGCACGATGGGCTACGCACTGCCGGCTGCTATTGGCGCCGCGTTTGCTTATCCACGCAGAACAGTCGTCGCACTCGCGGGCGACGCCTCGTTTCTCATGTCATCGTCGGACCTCGTCACACTCGCGCAGCATCGTCTACCGGTGATCATCGGCGTCCACCATGACGGACAGATCGGAATGATCAATTACATGCAGCGCATGGCTGGACGCGAGCCGTTCGCAACCGATGTTGGTGAGGTTGACTACGCGAAGATGGCCGAAGCCGCCGGAGTGAAGCCTATTCGCGTGGATAATCCATCTGCAATCGGCGGCGCATGGGATGCCGCTCTGGCGGAGCCCGGTCCGGTGCTGATTGAATTCATCGCGGGCCACGAGTTCCCACGGCCCTCACCGCGGCGCTTTGTCGAACAGGCCTAGCGACGATTGCTTTGGCGCTGAATCGGTAGGGTGGCATATGGCACATTCCCCCGCTCGGGGAATGGCAGCCCTTGCCTGGCGCAGCAAACTGCTGCCATGGACAGGCTGCGCGTCGCGGCGGCCGCACAACGGCTATCGAGTGTCTGCTGGAGGCGGGCGAAGTCGATGCCGGACAGACGTGCCTTGCCCCCGAATCGGTCGACTTGCGGAACGTTGTGATCGATGCCGTGAATGCCGCGCTTGCCGCGAGGCGAGATCGGCACGTGCAACTGTGTCGGTTGACGTCAATCGAGGCACGCGTGGATAGCATCAAGCTTAACAGGGGCTGGCAAACCTGCTCGACAATGCTTTCAAGTACAGCGCGCCCGACTCAGCCGTTGAAGTGAGTCTCGGACGTTCGCCGGATGGGTGCGCCCGCACGTAGGGATACCCGCGGCAGCACGCGGTCACATTTTCGAGCGCTTCTATCAGGCGGGCTCCGGTCCTGCGTCACGTGGTCTTGGGCTCGGCCTGTACGTAAGCGGGCTGCTGATCGAGCGGCACGGCGGCAAGCTGACGGCGGAGTATCCGACGGGTGGCGGAACACGATTTGTCATCGAGTTGCCGACGCGTGACGTGCGCCACCGGGATCAGTCCGAGTGCCGCGCTCCCACGCGAATCAGAGCACGCGTCCCAGGCGCTTCACCCAGTCGACGAGCTCGTTGATCCAGCCGGCCCAGGCGAGGTCCGCCGACAGTGACTTTGGCGGGTCGGAAATCAGCGTATCGCGTCCGATCATGGCCGCGAAGTCGATCGTGATAGGACCCGGTCGCGCAGACACGCCATCCGCCTGGAGGAACTTCACTCCTGCGCCGAGCATTACGTTGATGAACTCCTGAGCCAGGATCGCGTAGGTGATCGTGGTCCCGTGCACGCCGTCCAGCGAGAACAGCCCACCCTGTACCCGTCCATTCATATTCGCGGCGAAAAACTGGGAATCAGGACGTGGTGACAGCGCGGCCACAGGCGCCGGCAGTGTATAGGGTGTCCACCATTTCGGGCGCGCCGCAGGATCGAGAAGATAGCGACGGGCAGCCAGTCGATCGAGCAGCCCCGCGACATCGAGGAGCAACCAGTCTCGCCCATTGTTTCGCCCATACTCGACCACCGCGGCGATACCGTCGTTGTACTGGTCGATTGCCGAGTCGACGGCGCGAGCCTGATTCGCCGTGATGGCCTGGTCAGTCGTGGGATCGAACTGTTGGTCGGCAATCCACGGGCGCGTGTAATAGGGGAAATACCGCGAACCCGGAGCCACCTTGCTGCCGATGCCGTGTGCAATGGGCGCGATGGTGACATGCGGGACAGTGCACCAGATCACGTGCTGCGCATTGACGTCCCATACCGCCGATGCGAGCTCGTCATATTCGCTCGCAAAGTGCAACGGATTCCAGATGTTGAACGCGCTCTTTTTGGCAAGATCGGAATAGTCGGGCGCCTGGCTCCAATGCAAAGCCAGGTCCACCACCGTGCGCAATGCGTTGTTGGCTCCAATAAAGATGGTGAGCGTTTCGATGCCCTGCTGACCCAGCGCGGCGGCGGCCTGAACGGGGCTGAGTGATTGATTGTTGCTAACCGCCGAATTGAGGACGTACAACGCCATCAGCTCGCCCGCGTTTTGCACCATTGGCTTGAGCAGCGGATCCGTCGGGGTCGTCATCGACTGCCGTTCGAAATCAGCTGTCCTCGAGATCACGTCGCGGACGTCGTAGCCCGAAACCGCCAGGTTGTGCATGATGCCGGCCGTGGTAGGGACGTTTGCCCCTGCACCGTGCTCCCAGTAGTTTCGAATCTGACTGAGAATGCCGTACACGAAAAAGACCGCGCTGCCCAATTGCCACCAGTTGATCGCCGCGCCGAAACGCTGCTCAATCTCGCGCACGAGGAACTCGATATTGAGTGGCAAGCCACCGAAACCGATGTACTCGGGATGGCGGAAGGAGTCGTACCAGCCAAGCTCGCGCGCGATCACCGCCGGATATGACCAGTCGGTGTTGAAGATTGCGTCGCTCTGAAAGCCGTGCGTCAGCGAATCTCCAATGGCGACCAGCCTGTTTGGAGCATCTCCCTGGGGCCGCGGAACCGAGATGCCGAGCGTCGGATCGAAGATCGGCGTGCGTGCCTCGGAAGTGATGATGACCTCAGGCGGCGTGGGTGTCTGGAGGTCCTTCAGGTCGTTGGAAATGCTGGTTGGGTCCCACGCCGCGATCGCGGCTTTGACCTTGTCGCTGGCGGCTGTGATTTGGGGCATGTCAGGAAGCCTCCGTGTGCCAGCACTCCATGTGGCTCGCTTGTGTCTCGGTATAGGCTCCAGGCTGGTAGAACCGATCGTAGAACTCGAGATCGAGATGGTGTGCCTGATGCCCCAGAGTCGTTCGGGCTGGTCCGAAGTAGGCGGGAAACCGTCCGTATGTCTCGTACAGATACGTGCAGTAAGCGATAGTCGCTTCAATACACGCGTCACTGAATGGCGGGATGTCAGCCTGAACTGCTGTCGGATCCTTCCACGCGCCGGGCTGCCCGGGCGCAACTCGCACCTGGAATGCGTGAGAACGCTTGTAGTCGAGCAATGCCAGGACGGCGTCCTCCATCGTGTCGTAATAGGGCGGACAGTACGGCTTGATCAGGTCCACTCCGTCGACCGTCAGGCCAAGGCCATGCTGCAGCTCTCGATCCTTGCCGAACACCCGCATCACCACCTCCTGAGGTATTCCGGCGTGCAGGATTTGCGACAGCCTTTGCGAGCCGAGTCGGAATCCGAGCGCCTGGAGCCAGCCTGTCTCGGTGGCGGTGGCAAGGTGTGTCCAGCCCCCCAGGCCCATGGCCTGCTCCACCAGTGAGAGATTGTGTGCCATGAACGCCTGCTCGGCCATGCACAGCTCCAGAACAATCGTCTCCAGGCCGAGAACAGGAAAGAGCCGTTGATCATCCGGGTCGTCGTGCAACGATCCGCCATGGGATCGACCAAATCTGGCGATGCCGGCGGGCTGCAAGCTGGCGCGTTCGTCGACGAAGAACAGGCCCATCTGCTCGTCGAAGGCCGACAGGATGACGTTGATGTACATGCTCGAGATGTCGCAAACCGGCAGGAAGTACGTGGTTCCCGGCAGGTTGGTTGACCACTTGTTGAAAGGAAAGACGTAGGGAACCTCACGCGGTACGCCCGGGCGTTGCGAAGATACACGGACGCACATGCGCCGAAAGAGCTCTTCGATCCTTTGCTCTGCCGCGAGCGTGGTCAGCTCGGCGATGTCGCCAAAGTCGACGTCCTGAGGCCGCCTGAACAGCGTCGCTCCCTCGTCGTTGATGATGAACAGCGCCGCGCTGTGGATCGCGTCAGCGCTCGCGCCGACCCGGCCTGCCAGGGACGCGAGGACGTTTCCGCCGCCCCCCTCTGGCAGATCACCAGGCTGAAACGGCAAGTCGCCCAGGCAAAGCCCGCTGATGCCGGCCGCGGAGAACGCGAGCAACGCCTCCTCCAGGGGCGTGAGCGGCACAGGTGTACGCTGGCTGGTGTAGGCGAGCGCGCCGCCGGGGATGCGCGCGCCGAGGCTGAACCTCCGCGAACGCCGGTGGATCAGGCTCTGCAGAAGTGGATACGTCGAGACGGTCTCGAGCGCTGACATTCGCGCACTTGACGTCGTAGTCATATGCAAGGCTCTCCCCACTGCGCCCTTGGCAAGGCGCGACTATCCCCCGGTTGTGTGTGCCAGGATAGAGCGTTTCGCCGTTTCCGCAAGCCCCTGGTACAACCCGGCGCAAATCTCACCGGAGTTTCGACCCACTCCCCCTTGATAAAACCCCTCTCCCTGGCCAGGGAGAGGGGCAGGGGGTGAGGGTTGACCCCCAACTACCAGCGTTTCTCCGCCGCGCGGTACTAGACAAGCTGGCAAAAGCATGTACAATGGGTCGGCTTGTGGGGGGCCGCGTGATATGGACTCGCATGTTGCTGCGCGCGTAATTCTGGGTGTCATCCGGTTGATCAACGGCGGCCTGGCGCTGGTCGTGCCACAATTTCTGTGTAGAAATGTAGGCATCGATCCTGATACCACGCCAGCGGCGATGTACGTGTTTCGCATGTTTGGCATCCGTACGGTCTTGATCGCATTCGATCTTCTGTTCGCGACCGGTCATGAGCAGGTTCGAGCGATCGAGCAGGCGCCGCTCATCCATGCATCCGACACCGCCGCGGCTGCCCTGGCTGCAGCCTCCGGGCGAATGCCAGCCCGATCAGGCAAAACCATCGTCACAATTTCGGCCGTGAACACCGCCCTGGCGCTCTGGGCATGGCGCGGGTTGCGATCGGGCAAGTGAGTGAGTATGACTTCCACCGATATTCTGTTCCAACCACTGCAGCTAGGCAATCTGACCGTCAAGAACCGCTTCTTTCGCTCCAATATCTCGGGTCGCTTCGATAACTACAACGGGTCGGGCAATCAGGCGCGCATCAACTGGGAAGTAAAGTTCGCGCGCGGAGGCGTCGGCGGCATCATCTCGTCGTTCGTGCCGGTGTTACTCCAGGGAAGAATCATCCCGAACTACGCGACAATTCACTCCGACGAGATGATTCCTTTCTGGCGCCGTCTTGGCGAAGCAGTACACGCTCACGACTGCAAGTTCATCATGCAGCTCAGTCACTCCGGTCGTCAGCGCGACATACCCGGTGTGGAGTATCCGGTCGAGTTGAGTTCGACCAGCAGGTCGGAGCCGTTACACGGGTTCCCCTGCCAGGCCATGACCATCCAGGACATCGCCGATACGGTCGCAGCCTTCGCTCAAGGCGCTCGTCGGGCGCGCGAGGCCGGCCTGGACGGCGTCGAGCTTCACTCCGCCAACGGCTATCTGTTCACTCAATTCTTGAGCTCGGGCATCAACGACCGCCACGACGCGTATGGCGGCTCGCTCGAAAATCGTGCGCGGTTCCTGCTGGATGTCGTCAGAGCAATTCGCGCCGAAGTGGGCCGCGATTTCCACCTGCAAGCCAAGATCAGCGCGACCGATTACAACAACGCAATGCTCCCCTGGGAGGGGCCGGGCAATACGATCGAAGACTCCGTCCAGGTCGCCCGCTGGCTCGAACAAGCGGGCGTGGACGCGATCCACGTCTCGACCGGCAGCACGTTTCCGCATCCAAAGAATCCGGCGGGCCAGTTGCCTGTCAATGTGCTCAGCCATACGTATGAAGTTGTTTCGTCGAGCGGGGCGCACACGCTTCGCAACTATCTTGCCTTCAGAACGTGGCCGTTCAGCGCTCTGTTCGAGTGGTGGTGGGAACACAACCGAGGCAACGTCATCGAGGGCTTGAATCTGCCTGATTCGCGCGCGATCAAGCGCGCGGTCTCGATCCCGGTCATTTGCACCGGTGGATTTCAAACCGCGTCGTTCATTCGCGCGGCGATCCAGCGCGGCGACTGCGACGCCGTCAGCATGGCACGTCCACTCGTCGCCAACAACGACCTGCCACACATGTTCGCGCGGGGCCTGGATCGGGCGCCCCGACCGTGCACGTACTGCAACAAGTGTCTTGCCAATGTCCTGGAGAATCCGCTCGGCTGTTACGACGAAACTCGCTTCGATTCGCGCGAGGACATGCTGCGGGAGATCATGTCGGTGTACGAGCCGCCCCCGTTTGCTAGCAGCAGTCAACAGGCCGGCCAGAATGGCTCACCCCAACTCAACGCGCAGCCGACAGCTCAGACAACCGCCGCAAATGCGACATAGTTGGGGTCACCCACTCCCCCCAACCCCCTCTCCCTCCAGGGAGAGGGGGAGTTTTCCAGGGGGGATTTCCAAAGGGGCACAGCCCCCTTGGACCCTCGGAGAGATAAAATTCTCCCCTCTCCCTGGAGGGAGAGGGGTTTGGGGTGAGGGTCGAAACGCGCAAGGATTTGCGTCTGATTGAGCTCGGGAGGATCCATGGCAAACCGCTGGCCCCAGAGGTCATTGCTGGCAGTGCTCTTTGGCCTGATGGCGATCGAGGAGCTTCGTCGCGGTCGCCCAGACCCAAATAGCTCCACGTCGCCATCGCCACTGGTGCGTCTGTACACGTCTCTTTCCACCCGGCTGGATTCAGCGGTCGGATGGGACAGGCTGCCACTGCCGATCGCGATCGTCGTTCTGCTCGGCCAACGTTTGCTGCTGCGCGACCGAAACCTGTTCGACACGCGCACGCTGCCGGCCAGCAGGCCCGCGCCTCCACCCGGCTACGCCGATCGGTATCGTGTCGCGCGAACGCCGGACGGTACGTATAACGATCTCGCGGATCCGGCTATGGGCTCGACTGGCACGCGCTTTGGTCGCAACGTGCCTCTCGACCGAACATACCCTCAACAACCACCCGATTTGCTCGAGCCCAGTCCGCGCCTCGTCAGTCGCAAGCTGCTGACACGAGATGGATTCCAACCGGCGACAACGCTCAATCTCCTGGCAGGTGCGTGGCTCCAGTTCATGGTCCACGATTGGTTGAGCCATGGCTCCAACGAACGTGAACGACCCTTCACGATCGAGCTGGAGCCAGATGATCCGTGGCCCGATCGACCGATGCAGATCCTGCGTACCCGACAGGACCCCACCCGTACATCAGCGGACGATGGCTCGCCCCCGACGTACGCGAACACCGCCACACACTGGTGGGACGCCTCGCAACTGTACGGATCCGACGCGGAGACCGTGAGCAAGCTGCGTTCCCGTGTCGACGGCAAGCTGAGTCTGGAGAACGGGCTCCTCCCCCTGGACCAGAAAACGGGCACCGATCTGACAGGCGTAAACGGCAATTTCTGGCTCGGTCTCAGTGCATTCCACACGTTGTTCGCGCACGAGCACAACGCTATCTGCGACCGCCTCAAATCCGAGTATCCGAGCTGGTGTGACGACGACCTTTTCGAACATGCCCGGTTGGTCAACGCGGCGCTGCTGGCGAAGATCCATACCATCGAATGGACACCTGCGATCATCGCTCATCCGACCACCCAGTATGCGTTGCGCGGCAACTGGTTCGGCGTTCAGGGCGAGCTACTGCATCGCTACTTCGGGCGACTCAGCAGTGACGAGGTGATCAGCGGCATCCCGGGCTCGCCGACCGACTTCCACGGTGTCCCTTACTCCATCACCGAAGAGTTCGTCGCCGTTTACCGCATGCATCCACTCATTCCCGACGACTACCAGTTCCGATCGTTCAAAGACGATTCCACGATTGCGGAGCTGACGTTCCGAGACATCGCGTTCGAAGGTTCTCGCAAGACGATGGAGCGCATCGGTCTGCGCGACACGCTCTACAGCATGGGCACGACGAATCCTGGGGCTATCACACTCCACAACTACCCTCGGTTCCTGCAACAGCTCGAAGAGACCAACACACCACTGAATGACCTGGCAGCGATCGACATTCTGCGTTCCCGCGAGCGTGGCGTTCCGCGCTACAACGACTTCCGCGAGCTGCTCCACAGGCCGCGCGTACAGACATTCGAAGAACTGACCGACAATCCTCTGTGGGCCGATCAGCTGCGGCAGGTCTATGGTGATGTCGATAAGGTCGACCTGACGGTCGGCCTGTACGCGGAACCGAAGCCACAAGGGTTCGGCTTCAGCGACACCGCCTTCCGGATCTTCATCCTCATGGCGTCCCGGCGATTGGAAAGTGACCGGTTCTTCACGGCCGACTACACTCCCCAGGTGTATACGCAGTGTGGTCTGGACTGGATCGAAGCCAACGGCTTTGCGAGTGTTCTCAGAAGGCATGTGCCTGAGCTCGGACCGGCGCTGTCTGGCGTCCAGAATCCATTCGCCCCATGGCATCGCGCGGGAAAGGTGGCCTGATGTCGAGCGGGAACGTTGTCGATCCTTCCGCGCTTGCATGGTATCGGCGTGTCGTCGGCGTTGGGATCTTCTGGAATCTCGTGTTCGCCTGGAACTCCCTGTACGACCCGCCACACATTCACTCGTTCTTGAAACTCAGGCCATTACATCGAACCATCTGGCTGCGGAATGTGGGCATGCTGCTGGTGCTGGTCAGCATGTTCAACGCCGGGTCACTCCTCGACCCGATGCGATACCCACTCTTCAGCTGGATGGTTCCGACCGCGCGTTTGATTGCCTCGTTCTTCTTTTTCCGCGTGGCGATCCAGAACCCGTGGTATTCCTCTGACCGTCCGAAGTCGTTCCTTTTGTTGGCCGTGTTCGATGGGACGTTTGGACTTGTGTGCGCATTCCTGTTGAATCGAAACGCTCCGCTCCGCGAAACCCTGCGGTCGACTTTCGGCAACCGAGAACTGGCCTGACACGGGAGCGACTCCATCTGGAGTTCGACCCACTCCCCCTTGATAAAACCCCTCTCCCTGGCCAGGGAGAGGGGCGAAGGGGGTGAGGGTTGACCCCGACCACCGGCGGACTTGCGCCCAGTGGTACTAAGGAGTGCGGCGGCTCCACTGGATCAGCGTTGCGCCATCGGTGAAACTGAGCGGCATCAGCGAGCCGAGCGCCAGCACGAACAGATTATCGAACGCGCCAAGCAGAGTCAGGTCTGACACCACCTGACTTCTCCTGGCGGCGCTACATGTGACTGCCGCCAGGATGATGCCGAGCAACAGGCTCGCCAACGGCCCACCGGCCGCACGCGTCAGGTGCACGGTCGCGGGCAGCGGCGGCTCGTCGCTCGGATAGACGGACGTTGCGAGCCCGCCCCAGAAACGAACACCCGTCATGGGGTGGCCCGTCCAGCGGGCG
>JAFAPL010000992.1 GCA_019247135.1 Chloroflexota bacterium
TCGGGCCGCGAAAACGTCACGTCGGACACATCGACGCGTGGGTCATCGGGTCCGCCGCGCAGCCCGTACGCCTGAACAGCGAGCACGTCGAAGGACCCTCGGATACCCGCGTCGTAGAGCTGTTGCAGGTACATGAGTTCGTTCAACGCGTCCTGGTTCTCCGTCAGCGTTGGCGCGAGCGCAGCCATGACGATCCTGGCTGTAGGGTCAACTGCGCGGATGCGGTCGGCTGCGCCGCGTAGCAATGCGGCATAGGCAGTCGCGTCCGGCGACCGGTGGCCCCATTCGCTCGTCAGATTGGGCTCGTTCCAGATCTGATACGCCGCCACGCGGCCGCGATACCGCTCAGCAACCTCGGCAACGAAATCCCAGTAATCCTGGTCGTTCACGGGCGGGCTCAGGCCATCGGGCGCATCGGCGGGCAGCGCCCAGCGCGGGCTGGTATCCAGGCGCAGGATGAGGTGCAGTCCCATCGCGTTCGCCTGGTCGACGATGTCGTCGAATTTCGCCCAGGTCGAGCCGCCGAACTTTGGGTCGGTGAAGTCGCCTTTCGCCCCTGGCTCGATCTGCTCCCACGGCAGCTCCTGGCGTATCCAGCCAACGCCGGCCTGGCGGAGCAAATCGAGACTGACCCTTCGCTTTTCTGAGTCGACCTCTTGCTCGAGAAAGACGTTCATGCCGACGTCGTTTGCAACCGCCTCGACTGGTGGGCCGCTGTCTGGCGGGCTATGCGCGCCCGTCAAAGCTACCCAGCGATGCCGCAGATCGATCGAAAGATTGTCCCAGGCGGTGCCGCTGAGCGCGCTCAGCACCAACAGCAACAGCGCCGACGCGACTGCCGCGCCAAACCAGCCGAGACGTGGCGCACTCACACGCCAACCGTCCCGTACGCGTCCCGCAGCGCTGGTGCGATCGCGCTCCAGTCGTAACGCTGCTCGACGAGCACGCGCGCGTTTGTCGCCAGTCGCTGCCGCAGCGCCGCGTCGCACAGGACCAATCGAATCGCGTCGATCCAGTCCGTGGCAGTCTCGGCACGCAGGTAGTGCTCACCCGACACAGCCGCAAGCCCCTCCATGCCGAGACGCGTGGAGATAATCGGCAGACCTGAGGCCATTGCGACCAGCGCCTTCAGACGCGTTCCCGCTCCGATCCGGAGCGGCAAGAGAAGCGCTGAGCTTCGCGCCAGGTACGGCCGTTCGTCGTCCACGTAGCCCGTGACGGCGATGCGGGAGTCGCGCTGGCCAGCCCTGACCAGCCATCGCGGAGGAGCACCACCGACCGCAAAAAGACGCGCGTTCGGCACCGCCTGGAGAACGCTCGGCAAAACGCAGCGTACGAGCCATCGCACCGCGTCCGTATTCGGCCGAAAGTCGAGTTTGCCCAGGAACAGCATGGTGCGTGTGCTGTGTGCCGGCGGCTCGAACTCAAACGCCGTGACGTCGATCCCGTTCGGCACCACGTGAATGCACGCATTGCCGTTCGTCAGCGCGACGAGCTGATTGGCGTCGTGCTCGGAGACAGCCAGAGTTAGACGGCTGGTTGATACGATCTCCCGCTCGAACCGCGCGAGCCGCCGCGACTGAATGCGTGAGTACATGCGTGCCAGCGGCGGGCCGGGCGCTTCGCTTGCCCGTCGTTGAAGGAGGAACTCGGCATTGTGCGCGTCGTAGATGCGCTGCTGCGGCGGTACCAGACCCAGGTACGGCGCCAGCTCGATACCCTCGGCCTGGACAGCCTCGTACGTCTCCGCGGCGACGGCGCCCCGGACGGCCGCCGCGAACTCCGCTGACCAGAGCCGCATGGCCATATCGGGCAGATCGGTACCGAACGCGTCGCGCAGTCGGTCGGGATTGGTTCGTAGAGGCCGCGGGACGACCGTCGGGCGACGTACCAGTGGCGCCAGGCGCGCATGCTCGTCAGACGTGCCAAACGCGATCGCGTCCACTTCGTGCGTCCGCGACAGCAGTCGCAGGAGCCCCAGATTACGCAGCTTCGCGCCTGCGTCCGGCGGGTCTGGCACCGCCGGCAGCAGGACGAGCACGCGCCTCACGCCAGCAGCGCCTCGCGATAGACCTCCCGCGTGGCTCGGGCCGTCGCCGCCCACGAGAACTGCGCGGCCCGCCGAAAACCGGCCGCCCGCATCCGATCGGCCTGCGCGCGATCCATGAGGACACGCAGAACGGCTTGTGTCCACGCGGCGACGTCCTCCGCCTTGAGGAGAGTCGCCGCGTCATCGGCCACTTCAGGCAGCGGACCCGCGCCCGAGCACACGACAGGGGCGCCGCAGGCCATAGCCTCGAGGACTGGCAGCCCGAAACCTTCGTACAGCGATGGCAGCACGAACACGGCCGCGTGACTGTACAGGACGGCCAGATCGGCTTCGCCGACCGGACCGAGAAACTGCGCGGCCTGACCCACGCCCGAGGCGGCGTGAGCGGCAAAGATCGGCTCATCCAGCCACCCGCGAGCGCCCGCGAGCAGGAGCTGCACGTCGACATCGCGGCGCACCTGCTTGAGCACCTCGAACAGCATCCCGACGTTCTTGCGCGGTTCGAGCGTGCCTACGAACAGAATGTACGGCCGGTCGGTGTCGAGGCCATACCGCGCCGCCACCGCGTCCAACTCCGAGCGCGGACGCGCATTGAACGCCGCCGCGGCCGCCTCGTGCACCACGCGGACACGCACGGGATCCACTCCCAGGAGCCGTATCGCGTCCGATGCCGTGCGTTGCGAGACGGCGATCACCCGCTCGGCCCGGCGTGCCGATTCCCCGGCCGCGGCGTAGTACGCGCGAGATGCTTGAGTGTGGGTATTTGGGTACAGCAAGAACGCCAGGTCGTGAAGCGTGACCACCCGACGCCAGGAGCCCCATCTGGGTGTGA
>JAFAPL010001060.1 GCA_019247135.1 Chloroflexota bacterium
TAGGCGGTCAGCTGGTCGAGGCGCGGCGCCCAGAAACGCTCGTACCTGCGCAGCCATTCGACCGCGCTTCTGAGGGGTTCGGCGCGCAGCCGCACGGTGACCGTGCGACCCTGCTTGGTGCGACTGATAAGTCCGGCCTGCTCGAGAACGTCCAGATGCTTCATGATTCCCGGCAGCGTTATCGCGAACGGCTCGGCGAGCGCGCTGACCGAGACGCCGCCATCACGCTCCAGCCGACTGAGCATCTTGCGGCGTGTCTCATCCGTCAGAGCCCCGAACGTACGGCTCAGGAGCTCATGGTTATACTTAACCATCTGGAAAACAGTTTCTTCTTCCGTGAGTCGGCTGTCAATCGTCGATGCCAACGGGCAGCGGCATGCGCCGAAGAGATGTCGCGCTCCGATAAGGCGAGTCCGTACGACCGGCTGCGTGGCTGTGGCGATAGTACACTGGCGGATGCCCGCACCTGGGCCGTGCTCCGGTCGGCAGGCAGCCGGTTTCCCGAAGGTTGAGGGTGCTTGACCAGGAAGAAGTGTCATGCAGTCGAACTACGAATTCCGCAGCATCATCCCCGGGGTCGAGACCCTCTCGAGTCGCATCTCGATGCCGCGCCATCATCACGACGAAGGCTATGCGACCGTGGTGCTCAGCGGATGCGTGACGGAGGTGAGCTTCGCGGGGCGCATGCACGCCGGCCCGGGTGACGTCTTCCTCCACGGCCGCTTCGACTGCCATCTGGATCGCGTGCATTCAGGACGCGCCCTGCAGATCCTGCGCCTGCCCTGGCCACATAACGAACTCGAGGGGTTGTATCGGGTGGCAGATCCAGACTCGCTGGTGCGGCTAGCCGCGACCGACGCGAGGGTCGCGGCTGCGGCGCTGCACGAGCAGATTCGGCCTTGTGAATCTCATACGACTGACTGGGTGGATGAGATTGCCGAAACTCTGGCCCGCGGGTCCGCCTTTCGATTGCAGGACTGGGCCGAGCGGCGAGGACTGCGAGCCGATGCCGTGTCTCGAGTCTTCAGACGCGAGTTCGGCGTATCACCCAAGCGCTTCCGGCTCGAGTGGCGTACGCGCCTCGCTTGGCGCGAGATCGTCGGCTCGCAGCGATCGCTCACCGAGATCGCGCTGAGCGCCGGCTTTTCAGACTTGGCGCATCTGAGCCGCAGCATCAACGCGTTCACAGGTCGCTGTCCGCGCGCGTGGCGGACGAAGCCGTCTTGAGGCGCTGGGTAACGCTTCAGGGAGGAGAGGGTTGTGCTGTCGCCTCCTCATCCCGCCAGTCGGACCTGTCGCCAAGTTCCTTCAAGACTTCCCGGCAGATGCTTGGCATCCTTGGATCGTGGGGTACCTCGCAGCCGGATTGGTCACTGTTTGCTGCGCATTGCAGGTAGCGCAGTCTCAGGAACCCCCCTCGCACAGCACGATCCCGCTGCCAACCAGCAGAAACCTTACCGTTCCGGTGCCGGGCTTCATTGCACGGACCAACAGCTTCCCGGCGACGCTCGTCGTAAGTCCCGACGGCCGCTATGCGGCGCTGCTCAATCAGGGATTCGGCACGGAGGACAGCGGCGTGCGTCAGTCGATCGGAATACTTGACCTGATCGACAACCGCCTCAGCGACTTTCCCGACGATCGGCTGGCAGATCATAAAAAACAGAGCTACTTCATCGGGCTTGCGTTCTCAACTGACGGGGCACACCTGTACGCGTCCATGGCCTCGGTGTCGGACAGCGGCATCGCTGTCTACAGTTTCCTCGAAGGACGGGTCAGGCCCGAGCGTTACATCCCCATAGCTGCCGCGACGCTGGCTCGCGGAAAGACTCTGGCCTATCAGGCAGAGAAGACCGCCTCCGGTAAAGCGCCGTCCTACCCGGCCGGTCTCGCCGTGGTGCCGAGCCCCAACGGCGATCGCCTCCTGGTTGCCGATAATCTCGCCGACCGCGTATTGCTGATGGACGCCGCGTCAGGGCAAATTCTCCGGCGCATCGATCTCAGTCGTAGCCGCTACGTCCCGACTGCGTATCCGTACACCGTGATTGCCAACAGATCAGGGACGCGGGCGTGGGTCAGCCTCTGGAACGACTCGGCGGTTGCGGAACTCGACCTGCTCAAAGGAAAAGTCGTACGCCGTATCGTGCTGTGGCGCCCGGCCCATGCATTCGCCCCTGGCACGCACCCGACAGCGCTCGTCCTCAGCAGGAGCGAGCACGTTCTCTACGTCGCGCTCGCCAACGCCGGCAACGCTGCTATCGATGGCGTTGCCGCA
>JAFAPL010001095.1 GCA_019247135.1 Chloroflexota bacterium
GGCACCGTCTGCCCGCTGCTCGTTTGAATCGGCAGATTCGCCACGCTGGCGATGTCGGACCGAGCCTGTGTCGAAAGCTCGAGGCGCACGTCTTCCAGCGACGCGTCCGGCTTCTGGTACTTGGTTGCGACGATGCCCGAAAACGCGGTACGAACCGTGGTCCCCAGGCTCGCCGCATTGACACCGAGTTCCGCCGCGCGCGATTGATTGACCTGGATCAAGAGCTGCGGCTGCCCTGACGGGGCGCTGTTCGTCACGTTGATCAGGCCCTGAGTGTCCTGCATGTTCTGCGTGAGCTGCGTTGCCAGGTCGTTCAAGGTGTTGAGATCAGGCCCCTGCAGACGCACGCTGACCGGCTGACCGGAGCCGCCGCCTCCGCTCTGCAGACTCACACGAACCGTCACACCTGGAACCAGCGCCAGCCGCTCGCGCGCATCCGCAACGATCGCGTCGATGCCACGCCGACCACTGCTCAGCGGCTTCACCGCCACGGTGACCGACCCGAATCGCGCCTGACCGGTCGAACCACTGCCGAAAAGCCCCGACGAGCTGACGCCGATCGACGACGCGACGGTATTGACCTCGGGCATGCCGAGCAAAATCTGCTCGATCTGTTGCATAGCCGCGTCGTGCGCCGCGAGTGACGTCCCTGGCGGCGCCTCCGTGCTCACGGTGAAATAGCCGTTGTCTGACTGCGGAACGAACTCAGTCGAAACCCTGCCAGTAGCAACCAGCGCCAGACCCGCGCCTACCGTCGCGAAGGCCACGATCAGGATGATTGGTCGATGCCGCAGGCTCCAGCCGAGCAGGCGCTGATAGCGGTGTTCGAGTCGCTCGAAATGGGTGTCCCACCAGTGCCCAAAGCGCGCGAGAGGACCCTGAGCAACCTCGTCACGCGAGCGCGACTTGAGCAGCCGCGCCGCGAGCATCGGCGTCAGCGTAAATGAGACTGCCAGCGACATCAGCGTGGCCGCGGCGATCGTGAATCCGAACTCGCGGAAGAACGCTCCGATCTGCCCGCTTACCAGGCCAGTCGGCGCAAACACCGCGACGTCGACAAGCGTGATCGCGAGTGCCGCCAGGCCGATTTCGGATCGCCCGAGCAAGGCAGCCGCGAACGCGAGCTCGCCACGCGCGAGGTGGCGCATGATGTTTTCCAACACCACGATCGAGTCATCCACCAGGATGCCGATCGTGAGCGTCAACCCCAGGGTGCTGAGGAAGTTCAGCGAGAACCCGAGCAGGCGCATGCAGATGAACGTCGTCAGCAGCGTGGTCGGGATCGAGACCAACACGATCAGCGCCGCGCGCGGGCTGTGCAAAAACGCGAGCAAGACCAGGCTGGTGAGGATGACCGCCGTGACCAGCTCCTCTTCGATGCCCTGGAGGGAACCGCGCACGAATGGCGTCGCATCCTGAACCGTGACGAGCTGGCTCGTGCTCGGCAGTTGCGTCCGTAGTTGCGGCAGAAGCCTGTTCACCCCATCCGTCACGTCCGTCAGGTTCGACCCGTTCGCCTGACCGATCGCGATCAAGATCGCCTGATGTCCGTTCACGCGCGTGACCTGCGTCTGCTCGGTGGCGCCGCTCGTGACTGTTGCGATATCCGAGACCCGCACCTGCCCAGACTGGCCACTCGCAGGCTGAACGACCACCGAGGCGAGGTCCTCAGGGCGAGGGTAAAGTCCGCTCACCTGGAGGTCGTACTGCCGCGGCCCTTGAGAGATGCTGCCGCCAGGCAAAGACGCATTGGCTGCTGCCAGCGCCGACTGAACCTGACTCAGAGTCACGCCGTACGCACTGAGACGGCCAGGGTCGACCGCCACGTGCACTTCTTCTTGACGGCCGCCGATCAAGGCGACCTGTGAGACGCCGTTGAGCTGTTCGATACCCGGCAGTACCTGGTCGTGCGCGGCGTTGTACAGATCCTGAGGCGCAAGCGTGTCGTCGACCAGCGCCAGCTCCATGACGGGTACCTGGCTCAGATCGATCTTCAGCACGATCGGCCGGTTGGCGCCGGTCGGAAACGTGTTCAGGACGGTGTTGACTTGACGCTCGACGTCGGCCGCGATGGTCGTCGAATCAGCCTGATCCGTGAACGTGATCGCGACCGATGAGAAGCCCTCGCCCGACGTGCTGGTGATGTAGTCGATGTTGTTCAGACCGGCGACGGCATCCTCGATCGGCCGGGTGATCTGGGTCTCGATCTCGCCGGGGTTGGCACCAGCATAGGTAGTGGTCACGGTGACCACCGGGATATTGACCTTGGGAAACTCGTTGATCGGCAGCGCGGCGTAGGACGCAGCACCGGCCACGGCCAGCGCGAGGAAGATCGCGATGGTCGCCCAATGGCGCGTGATGGCTAACCGAGTTATCTGCATGCAGGCTTCTTAGAGAAACACCGCCGGAAGCTCGCGATGATACGCATCGACGCACCTGCGTGAGGCACGGCACACCGTAACAGTTGTTTGTTGTCAGTCCGCGGGCTTTTGGATGCCTGTCCCTCGAGCGCGCCACTCGCGCTCAAACGTTAACAATGCGGCCAACTGCCGATCGTTCGGCAGCGCCTGCCAGCGGGTCGACCGCACAAGCTTGAGCGCTTCTTGCGCCGAGCGCCCCTGCGCGACCAGCACGGCGCACGCCATCAGCGGTCCACGGCCCACACCGTGCTCGCAATGCAGGAACGCGCGACCGCCGCCCTCGATGTGCGCCAGGACCCACTCGACCCCCTCCAGCATCTGCGAGTAGGTGAAGCCGTGGCGGTCGATGGTTGGCACGTGGAGGAACTCGATGCCCACATTTTTGAGAGCGACGGCGTCGTCCCTTGCCTCGAGCCGGCAGTCGACGACGGCGGTAACGCCGCGCTGCTTCAGGCGTTTGATCTGGCGCTTTCTGAAGGCGCCGCCGACGGCGAGGTTCGGCGTGACGTCTGAATAATTGAGCTGTTTGGGCTGCAGGTCTGTCAGCCACTCCATAAGCCGCGCGAGAACGCGCAGCCAGATGCGCCCCAGCGGCCGCCTGAACGCGCTGAGCGTCGCCTCCGTTAAAGGATCATCCCCCTCTCCCTGAGACAGGGAGAGGGGGGCATCGTCTAGCGCTCCATTCTGTCGCTTAGCGATGTGAACGACAGGGGGGGTGTGGGTCGAACCCCGAAGGTTCACCAGATTCCGAGTTCCGCCTTGGCCTCTTCCGATGCCATGATGCGCGGATCCCAGCGCGGGGTCCACACCAGGTTGATGTCGACGTCGTTGACCGCGGGCCAACGGTTGGTGAGCACCGCGTGCGCCTGCGTTTTGATCACCGGGCCGAGCGGACACGCCGGCGTCGTGAGCGTCATATCGATGATGATGTTCTTCGACTCGTCATCCACCTGGACGCCGTACACGAGTCCGAGATCGATGATGCTGATCCCAATCTCGGGGTCGTACACGGACTTGAGCGCCTGGCGGACATCTTCATCACTCGGCAGAGTCTCAGTATCGATATCTTGCTGTGTCATCGGTTCAGTATCTCCCCTGCAAGCATCAGGG
>JAFAPL010001097.1 GCA_019247135.1 Chloroflexota bacterium
GTTTCAAGCTGCCACAGCCAATATCAATCCGTGGACCGAAGATACGGTTGAGACCGAGAATCCCGAACGCGGACCACTGCTTATCATTTCAGGCGAGAAAGATCACACCGTCCCGTGGTCTATCGCCAACGCAAGTTACCACCAGCAGCAACACAATCCCGGCGTAACTGAAATTGTTGAGATGAAGAATCGCGGCCACGCCTTGACGATTGACTCAGGCTGGCGCGAGGTGGCTGAGACAGCGATGGCGTTCGTGCAGCGGTTCGTGAAGCCGTGATTCGGTGGATCGTGCAGCGGTGGTTAACAGCGCGACATCCTCCCGGAGTCGCAAACTTGCGTACGTCAGAAATCGCAGTCCCGATCCCACTCCGGCAGGATGCCAAGGGCCGCGCCGGTACCTCACGTGGGGCGCGTGACAAACTTGATCGCGAGTCCGAGTCCGGTTGAGCATGTGACGCGTCGCACCTTCCTGCGTTTGGCCGGGCTCACCGCGGCAGTGGCCGCCGTTTTGGCCGCCTGCGAGAGCAGCATCACTTCGACTGCGTTCGCCAATCCCACCAGAGCAGCGAGTACGCGAAGATTGACATTTTCACCCAACAGCTTGCTTCGAATGTGTACGCGCTGACCGGTTCACCAAACGTGGACCCGGGCCATCCTGAGGCGGCCGGCGGCCGCATTGGCGTGCTGGTCGGACCAGATGGCCTGCCTGTGGTGACGTACGGCGGTGGCATGCAGCAGATACGGCTCAACGGAGAAACCATAGACTTGATTTCGGTGCCGTCATCGCACACGCGCGGCGACACCATCGTGCGGTTTGAAAATGCCGACGTTATGCTGATCGGCGATTTCTATCGCAACTACGGCTATCCGTTCGTCGATACGCTGCACGGTGGCTCCATCAGTGGGATCTTGCAGGCGATCGACCTGGTGACGAGCCTCGCCGGTCCGAACACGCACCTGGTGCCCGGCCACGGCGGTATCGCGACCGTCGCAGACCGACCGCCGGATCGCGATATGGTGGTGGCGGTCCAGACCAGTATCCAACAAACCGTTCATTCAGTTGCAACTCGCTCCGGTCATGGAGCCATCGCCGCCGGTACGCAGCGTCGTGAGGCGAGGCATGCCGCAACATGTCAGAGAATGCGCACTCTCTGGCATCACAATGGCTGATCTCGTGCATTCGCAACTGCAGCTGTTACGCTTGGCAGCGGCGAGCAGCGCTGGAGTACCCAGCACCGCGATGGAAGCACCGTCCTCGTAGGATCGGTGTCACACCGTGAGTCAGGGCGTGCAGCACGAGCAACAACTGCGTCCAGACTCGCAGCGGACTACCCCGTGGGGTAGTCGAGGAACCACTCCGTGGGGTGTGGCTCGGTGGGGTATCGGCGAGCACACTGGCAAGTGAGAACACATGAGAGGAGCGAAGAGGCATATGACAGCGCTTCGTGGTCTCATTGCGGAAGGTTCGGCTGCGACACAGGTGCCGGAGCCGCCCATCGCGCGGTTCCTGTTTGCCGACACGCGGCTGGCCTGGTTCTGGCTGGCCGTTCGCGTATATGTTGGCTGGCAGTGGGTGGAAGCGGGATATGAGAAACTGGTGAATCCGGCGTGGGTCGGCGCCAACGCTGGTGCCGGATTGACCGGCTTCGTCAATGGTGCGCTGGGGAAGACCGGCGGCGACCATCCGGATGTGATCGGCTGGTACGCCGGCTTTCTGCAGGCGGTCGTGCTGCCGTACGCGGCGACGTGGTCGTACGCGATCACATTCGGCGAGATTCTCGTGGGGCTCGGCCTGATCTTCGGCTGCCTGACCGGGGTCGCGGCCTTCTTCGGGAGCTTCATGAACGCGAACTTCCTGTTCGCCGGGACCGTCAGCGTCAATCCGCTCCTGTTCGTGCTGGCGACGTGGCTTGTACTGGCGTGGCGCGTCGCAGGCTTCATCGGGTTGGACTTCTTCGTGCTGCCGATGCTGGGAACCCCGTGGGCGCTCGGCAAGCTCACGCGGCACCCGGCGCCCACTCCGAAGCCGGTCGCCGTTGCTGGCGGAGCGGAGTAAATCGGATGTACACGAACATACTGGTTCCACTGGACGGGTCGCCTCAGGCCGAGGCGGCCCTACCATATGCGACGGCATTGGCCGAGCGGAGTGGTGGGCGACTGACGCTGATCCGCGCCGCTCGCGCTCATATTGTCCACGATCGTCCATCTGATCAGACGCGCGCCATCAACGAAGCGGAGGCATACCTCGTCGGAGTCACGGAATCGCTCGCCGCGAAGGCGGTGAATGTGCAGGTTGGCGTACCGTATGGTGACTCGCCGGCTGCCTGGATCGTCGAGGAAGTTGGCCTGCGCGGCGCAGAGCTGATCGTGATGGCGACGCATGCGCGGGTTGGCGCGGACCACGTGCTCCACGGAAGCGTTGCCGAAGCGGTGGTGGCCCGGGCTGGTGTGCCCGTGCTCGTAACGCGACTGGATGTGTCAGTTACCGCCAAACGGCTCGAAGACGCGCAGCCTACAGTCGTGCTGGCGCTCGATAGCTCGGAGTTAGCCGAGGCGGCAATTCCGGCTGCCACCCAACTCGTCCGACTGCTGCATGGCAGACTGGTCCTGGTGGGGGTCGTGCCGAAGGCGGGCGACCTTGTTGCCGGCCCCGGCATGATAGTGACGTATGTCGGCGACGAGCATGCTCGTTTGTTGGATGAAGCCCGCCAGTACCTCGACAGAATAGCGGAGCGGATCGCGGCCAACGGTCTGACCGCGGAGACTGTCGTGCGCACGGGCGACGCCGCCGCCGAGGTCGTGGCGGTAGCAAATGAGTACGAGGCCGCTCTCATCGTCATGGCAACGCATGGCCGAACCGGGCTTGCGCGCGCATTTCTCGGCAGTGTGGCCGGCCAGGTCGTGGCACGCGGTCCAGTGCCAGTCCTGCTCATTCGGCCACCCAGCCTCCGACATGCGGAGCAACCGGCGCTGGCTCGATCACACACGCCGGCCGGAGCGTCGCCGCGTCCGATGGGCGCACAACCATGACACAAGGCAGAGGAGATTTTGAAAAACTCATGTATCAGCAGCTACTCGTTCCTCTTGACGGATCGGAGTTGGCCGAACGTGCCTTACCCTACGCCGTACGTCTTGCAGACGCTAATCGCGGGCAACTGATTCTGCTGCGCGTCGCACTCGCGCCAGCGCCGGCCACCATCGACGGCGCCGGTTGGGAACAGAGCCAGGTGCAGGCGGTCCAGGAGGCAGAAGAATACCTGCGCGATGTGAGTGCAAAAGTTGAAACCCGTGTGCCGGTGCGAACCATTGTGAGGTATGGTCGCGCCGCTGACCAGATCCTGCTGGGAGCTCAGCAGGCTCAGGTCGACGGCGTGGTCATGGCCACGCACGGCCGCACCGGATTCCCGCACCTCGTGTATGGCAGTGTCGCGGAGGCAGTTGTCGCCGAGAGCAGCCTGCCCGTATTCCTGGTCCACGCGCGGAGCGGTGAGATCGCCGAAGCGCCATTTGACCCCCGAACCGCACGCCTGATGGTGCCGCTCGACGGATCACCCCTGGCGGAGACGGCGATCCCGCCGGCGATCGAGATGCTGGGTGACGCGGGAGAACTGGTGCTGATGGGTGTGATCGAGCTGTCAGACCACGTCGTGCGTGACGCTGATGGACGTGTGGTCGCATACGTCGATCAGCAGGAACAGGCGGCTCGGCAGGGCGCGCGTGACTATCTAGAGACGACGGCCCAGCGCCTTCGCGCACAGTACCCCGGTGCGCACATCACGACTGACGTTCGAATTGGTCAACCAGCTGAAGGCATTGTCGCGGCAGCGGTGGACCGAGTCGTCGATCTGGTCGTCATGGCCACGCACGGTCGAACTGGGCTGCGGCGCGCACTGATGGGCAGTGTGGCCGGAGCCGTGCTGCGCACCGGCAGCACACCCGTGATGCTCGTGCACCCCCATACAGAGCCGGCTGCGGCCGAGCAATCGGAATTGGTCAGCACGCCGTGGGTGATCGCTTGACATCTTTCCTAGAATCGGTCGCGAGGCCATGGCCACAACCGGAAAGGCTGACGTGCGGACGCTGCGCGCGGAGGCCGCGCTGCTTCAGCTCGTGCCGGACGCCATTATGGTGCGCGAGCTGGGGACGGGCGCGATCCAATTCTGGAGCCACGGCGCTGAGGAACTCTACGGCTGGTCGTCGGCCGAAGCGATCGGCCGGACCAGCCACGAGCTCCTGCAGACAGGATTTCCAACCGACCAGCCTCTCAGCGCGATCGAAATCCAGCTGTCGGCTCAGGGACGGTGGGCCGGCGAACTGAAGCACACCACGCGTGACGGCCGGCGGATCGTCGTAAGCAGTCGTTGGGCGGTGCAGCGGGATGAGGTCGGGCGGCCAGTTGCGTATCTCGAGGTCAACACCGACGTGACCGAGCAACGCCAGGCGGAGGCGGAACAGCGGCGTTTGCTCGCGCAGGCCGAGGCTGCCGAGGCTCAGTTTCGCGGGCTGCTGGAGTCGGCACCTGACGCAGTCGTCATCATCGACGGTGGTGGTGCAATCCAACTCGTGAACCGGCAGACGGAGGCGCTGTTCGGGTACACCCGCGATGAGCTGATCGGGCGCTCGGTAGAGATGCTTCTGCCTCATGATTTGCGAACGCGACACCTCGAGCACCGGGCCGAATACATGGCTAATCCGCGAACACGCCCGATGGGGACCGGCCTGGAACTGAGCGGTCGACGGCAGGATGACTCTGAGTTTCCGGTCGAGATCAGCCTCAGCCCGGTGACGTCAGGCACTGACGCGCTGGTCATCAGCATCATTCGCGACGTAACGGCGCGCAAACTGGCCCAGGAGCAACTGAAGGCGGCGGCCGCCGAGCTCGCACGCTCCAACGCGGACCTGGAGCAGTTTGCGTACGTCGCCTCTCACGATCTGCAGGAGCCACTACGGATGGTGGCCAGCTATACGCAGCTCCTGGGCCGCCGTTATCGCGGCAAATTGGATCAGGACGCGGACGACTTCATCGCATTTGCGGTGGATGGCGCACAACGAATGCAGGCATTGATCAATGACTTGCTGGCCTATTCGCGGGTAGGCACACGCGAGATTCATCTAGACCACATTCACACGCGCCAACTGGTAGAGGAGGTCGTTCGGGATCTGTCTCCGGATGACAGTGGCACCGTCACGATCGACGACTTACCGGCTGTCGAAGCAGATCCCGTTCAGTTGCGCCAACTGTTCCAGAATCTCATCGCGAACGCAATCAAGTTTCATCGACCTTCCGAACAGCCACGCGTTCGTGTTTTTGGGAGGCGGGACGGCGCGTCGAGCGTGATTTCCGTGCAGGACAATGGTATCGGCATAGAGCCCCAGTACATGGAGCGCATCTTCACGCTATTCCAACGGCTGCATACGCGGGAGGAATACCCCGGCACCGGCATTGGACTCGCGATCTGCAAGAAGGTCGTCGAGCGTCACGGCGGGACGATGTGGGTGGAGTCCGAGCCCGGCCACGGGAGCACGTTCTCCTTCAGCGTGCCGAATAGTCCCAGGTTGTCATGAGCCAGACGCCAAACGGACGCGCCATCGACATCCTGCTGGTGGAGGACAATCCGGGCGATGTTCGGCTGACCATCGAAAGCCTGCGCGAAACGAAAGTTCGCAACACGCTGCACGTCGCAAAGGACGGGGTCGAAGCGCTGGCGCTCCTTCGAGGTGACGGACCTGAGAGGCCGCCGATCAGACCTGATTTGATCCTGCTGGACCTGAACCTGCCACGCAAGGACGGACGCGAGGTGCTTGCCGAGATCAAAGCTGATCCACAACTCCGCACCATCCCGGTGGTAGTCCTCACCACCTCCCGTGCGGAGCAGGACGTGCTGCGCAGTTACGAGCTCCAGGCCAACTGTTACATCACCAAACCGGTTGACCTGGAACAGTTCATGGCCGTCGTGAAGTCAATTGAGAACTTCTGGCTTGCGATCGTCACGCTCCCTCCGACCGCGTGATCGCGTCACAGTCGCCTGTCCGCGCGCTGCTGATCGAGGACAACCCTGGCGACGTACGCTTGATCCGCGAGATGCTGCGCGACGGTGCGGTCGAACTCGTCACCGCGACCCGGCTGGCCGACGGTTTACGCGAAGTCACCGATCACCCGCCTGATCTGGTGTTGCTGGACCTTTCTCTCCCTGACAGCCACGGCTTCGAAACCTTCGACCGGGTCCACGCCACGGTACCTGAGATCGCAGTCGTGGTCCTCAGCGGTCTGAATGACGAGGAGTTGGCGGTTCGCGCAGTGCACGAGGGTGCGCAAGACTACCTGGTCAAAGGCCAGGTCGACGGTGCAGCGTTGTTTCGGTCAATGCGCTACGCCATTGAGCGCCAGCGCCTCGAGTCGGCGCGGCGTGACCTGGAGCGACAGCGTGACGAGTTCTTTTCCAGCGTCTCGCACGATCTCAGGACCCCGGTTGCTGCAATCAAGGCGGCGATAGGGGTCGTCCTGGCGAATGAGCCGCCGAACCTGTCACCCGCGTTGCGTCGGCTGCTCGGCAATATCGATCAGTCCGCGGACGACCTGACGGTGCTGATCGACGACCTGTTGGAGGTCGCGCGACTGCAGGCCGGTCGCGTGGAGTTGTGGCGGAGCGAGGTCGACATGCGTGAGGTGCTGCAACGCGTGGCGCGGAGTCTCGAACCGCTTGTGCACGCGCGTGAGCAGCACCTCCGTCTGGAGCTTCCTGAAGTGCTGGTTATGGCGTCGGTCGATGCGGAGTGTATCGGCCGCGTGCTACGCAATCTGATCGGCAATGCGCAGAAGTACGGACGCGAGGGCGGCGACATCGTTGTCAGGCTTGACGCGATCGACGACGAAGTGTGTATGAGCGTCGCCGACGATGGTCCAGGCATCCCACCGGACCAGCAGGAGCGCATCTTCGAGCGCTTCCACCGTCTCGGCACCGGCGGCACGACGCTCGGCAGTGGGCTGGGCCTGGCAATCGCCCGCGGGTTGGTCGAGCTGCACGGCGGGCGCATCTGGGTGGAGAGCACCCTCGGCCAGGGGAGCACGTTCCACGTGCGCGTGCCTCGCCGGCATGCCCTGATGGAGTCGAGCCGCTGACAGGCGGCCACGTAATCGATTCGATCAAGCCGCTGGTCGAGCCGATGGCGATGACGGCGAACGCTAGCTCGAGGCGAGGGCCGATGCTTGTTTGTCCAGGCTCGTCGCGATTGGCTGGAGCGCGACCGAGAGGTCGGGCGCCTCCGCCTGGATACGGCGGCAGAACGCGTGCGCGTCCCGCAGGCGCTCCTCGAGCAATAGCCAGGCTGCACGGCGGTGAGGCAGCACGTAGTCGCTCTCGTAGAAGAGCTCGAAACTGGGCCCAGCCGTCCTGCCCGGGTAATCGGCTCCAACCGGAAGTCGAGTGACGAGTTGCGCCAGCGGCTCGATGATCTCGAACATCAAGTTCAACGCGACGTCCACGAGCACGCCGAATTGCGCGTCGGTCTCCTCCAGGTGGCCGAAGTATCGCTGCAGAACGAGCAACAGCACCTCGTAACTCACATTGAACAGGTCGGTGCAGCGCGCAGTGAGCGGGTCGGTAATAAGTGGAATCGAGGAGTCCCGCTCGTGCGCTCGCACGTTAGCCGGCAAGACCGGCCGTGCGGCCTGGAAGTCGGGAGCCCGCTCACGCATGGCGAGGTACTCCTCGAGAATCTGGACGAACTTCCCGAAATGCGCCGTACGCCAGTCGCCACGCGCACCTTCACCCTGCTCGATAATGGTGTTGACGGCCACCAGTGCCGAGTCCACATCGCCGACCGCCACCAGCTCGTTCCAGCCGAAGCTCGCGGACACCGCCTGGGCTTCGCGTGGACCGCAGAACAGCCGCGCCTCGCCGTACTTGTCCGCGAGAGAGCGGATGCCCTCCTCGATCGAACGGTACAGGTGGCCCACGGTTTCGAAGTCCTGCAGTTGGGGCACGATGTCCCCGTGGCGCACCGCTGGCGTGGCCTGCTCCAGCATGCGCAGCCCCTCGGCATCGTCGAGCCGCATGCCTTCGGGACGCTCGAGGTACATAAAGTGACGCAGCGCCGCTTCGCCGAACGGCAACAGTGCCAGCGAGACCGAGGCGGGAAAGTGTCCGGGCGGCGGCGGCAGGTTGGGTCGGCCGAGGTGCGGCGCGGCGCCGATGCTGGTCAGAAGATTCTGGACGAGCGCGAGGTGGAGCATCTCCTGTGTAGCAACGTGGGTGACCGCCTTCCGCCAGCGCTCGATCGCCTCGAGTTGTTCGGAGGTGACATTCTCATCCGCACCTTGCTTGAGTGAAAAGGCAGCGTACAGATACTGAGACATGATCGAGTGCTCGAGCTCGGCGGCGAGACAGAGCACGTAGATCAGGGCTTCTCGGTGCTCGATCAGAAACGGTCTTTCGGGCGTGGCGTGAGTTCGGCGCAGGGCGACGACTCCGGCCAGTTTTCCGCGGCCGGGCGGTACCCGAGACGATTCAGTAGTCATGGTCCTCCCCTACACTAAGCATGGTGTGGATCGGCTGTCACCGTCCAAATTGACTAGTCAGGATTCACGGGTGGAGTAGCCTGGCGCGTTGCCCGCGCCGTTGCGGTGGCATAATGGCGGGCGAATCGAGCAGCGGCGACTGAGAACGATCTGAGGTGAGGCGTGGGCTACCCGGTGATTTATTTCGAAATCGGCGCGGCCTAGACACGGAGGCGCTCTCCAGTCATGCAGCCACGGGCC
>JAFAPL010001121.1 GCA_019247135.1 Chloroflexota bacterium
TACGTGCAGTTTCGCGCGTCACGCAGTTGGGTCTACTACGCGGGCGAAGGGTCGGAGCGTGCGTCTTAGTTATCTGACTTCGCGATTCGGCCTGCACGCGATTGCCATCTTGCTGGGTATCGTGCTGATGGTTCCCTTCTACTGGGCAATCATCAGCTCGCTGAAGCAGATGAACGAGGTGCGGGAGATTCCGATCGTCTGGTGGCCGCGGGTAGTTCAGTGGCGGAACTACCTCGACGTGTGGGGAGTGCGGTTCTTTCCCAACTGGGTGCGCAATAGCATCTTCCTCACCCTCGTCGCCACAAGCGGGACCCTCCTGTCGTCGTCGCTCGCGGGCTACGCGTTCGCACGCTTCCGGTTTCCAGGAAAAAACATACTGTTCAGCATCACCCTGGCCACTCTGATGTTGCCGGGCTACGTGCTGCTGATCCCGAACTACATGCTGTTCTGGCAGCTTGGCTGGCTGAATACCTACTTACCGCTGACGGTGCCGTACTGGTTCGGCAGCGCGTTCTTCATCTTCCTGTTCCGCCAGTTCTTCATGACCGTGCCGGTCGAGCTGGACGATGCAGCGCGTATCGATGGCGCCGGCTATCCGCGCATTTTCTGGAGCATCATGCTGCCCCTGAGTGGGCCCGTGTTTGGTGCCGCCGCGATCATCGAGGGCATCAACCAGTGGAACTCATTCCTGAGGCCCCTGATCATTCTCAACAACCCCGACAATTTTCCCCTGAGCGTCGGGATTCGATACTTCGTGGTCAACCCCGGTGACAACCTGCCCAAGGATCACCTGCTGATGGCCGCGTCGGTGATGATGACGTTGCCGATCATCATCCTGTTTTTCGTGGGCCAGCGCTCGTTCGTCCGCGGCGTCGTGATGTCCGGAATCAAAGGCTAGCTCCGTTTGTCAGGGCGGGTTCTGTACGGAGACGCGGCGCGCGCCGCGTTGCTTCGCGGCATGCACGTCATGACCGCGTTGATGAGGCCGACGATCGGACCAGTCCCGCGCACCGTCGCGATCGAACGCATCGTCAGCACTCGGCAGCCTCCGGAAATTCTCGACAGCGCCGCCTTGATTGCTCGACGCACGATCCAGCTGCCCGACCAGTTCCAGGACATGGGCGCAATGATCGTTCGACACCTGGTGTGGCGGGTGTACGACGAGGTCGGTGATGGTGGAGCATCAGCGTCGGTCATCGCCAGTGGCCTTGCGCACGCGGCGAACGCCTACATCAGCGCTGGTTTTTCCGTCGTCGACGTGCGGCGAGAAATCGAACGCGCATTGCTTGCGGCCGTTTTGGAACTGCACCGGCTTGCGCGTACGGTCGATTCACCAGCGGAGATCGCGGCGCTCGTGAGTGGAACACTGCGCGACCCCGAGCTCGCCGAGACCATCGGCGAAGTGATCGATACAGTCGGACCTGACGGTGCAGTGCTGGTCGAAAACGCTCAGGGCGTTACGACCTCGTACGAATACATCGACGGCGTGCGATGGAACGAGGGCTTCCTGTCCTCGTTTCTTCTTCGACCAGAAGATGGCGCGACGCCGCGGGTCGTCGAGCCACGCATCCTGATCACGGACTATTCGATCGAGCGTGCCGACGATCTCGTGCCGGCGTTGGAAGCGTGCGTCGCCGCCGGCGAACGCCGCTTGTGCGTGATTGCACCGGATGTCCGCGATTCCGCTGTCGGACTGCTGACGGTGAACCGCGAGCGTGGGGTCCTGGACCAGGCGATCGCGCTTCGCGCGCCGTCCATCGGCACTCAGCGGTTGCGAATCCTCGAGGACCTCGCTGTGATCACCGGCGGCCGGTGCATCTCGGAAGGTCGTCACGAACGGTTGGCAGACGTCCGACTGGAAGACCTTGGCAAGGCACGCCAGGTGTGGGCGACGCGCGCGGCGTTTGGGATTCTGGGCGGCGCGGGAACAAAGCCGGCACTGCGTCAGAGGATCGCGGAGGCGCGCGCGGAGCTGAACGACACGGATGTGCGGGATGTCGGTATTCGCGACAAGATTCGTGAACGGATCGGCAAGCTCGCGGGGACAGCGTGCGTGATCCGCGTCGGCGGATTGACACCGCTCGCGCAAGAAGAGTTGAAGCTGCGGGTCGAAGCCGCGGTGCGCACGGCGCGTTCGGCGGTTCAAAATGGGGTCGTTCCCGGCGGCGGCGTTGCACTGGTGGCAGCGGCTGCCGCGGTGACTCGCTCGCCATCGCCCGGCGCCTGCGCACTCTCACGCGCACTCGAAGCTCCGTTCTGCGCCATCGCGGAAAACGCGGGCTATGAAACCGCTCCGCTGCTCCACGCGGCGCGGATCAATGCACCGAGGTGCGCGTTCGACGTGCTCCGTGGAGAGTGGGTCGATCCATTCACCAGCGGGATCCTCGATCCCCTCACCGTCGTCACCACCGCCCTCGAGACCGCGACGAGCGCCGCCGCGAGCGCCATCTCCGCGGAAGTCCTGGTCCATCGCAAGAACCCGCCCCAGGCCGTCGACCCGTAAGCGCTCCGGTTGACACCTGGTTGAGCGCGGCGTACCGTGAGCGCTCTCTGGCTCAGGAGGGAGGGCTCCAATGCGGCTGAGCTTTCGGTTCCTTGGGCGCGTCGGTGTATGCGCGCTCCTCGTGCTTACCGCGGCAGCGCCAACGGCGGGAGCAGCGCCGGCGCAACAAGGCGTGCCGGCCAGCGACGCCGCCGGCAATGAATGGCTGACGTACGGCGGCAACTTCTTCAATCAGCGCTACTCGTCGCTCAATCAGATCAGCACCTCGAACGTCGCTCAGCTGAAAGGCGCGTGGACTTACCACACCGGTTCATCCACCGACGCTACGTCCTTCGAATCGTCCCCGGTCGTTTCCGGCGGCATCATGTACGTCACCGGCCCCCAGTCCCAGGTGTACGCGCTCGACGCCAAAACCGGATCCGAGCTCTGGAAGTATGTCCCCGACTACGGCAGTACCCAGGTCGCCGGCGTGAGGGGCGCGCCCGCTCTGCCGCTGTGCTGCGGTCAGGTCAATCGCGGGGTGGCGATCGGTGACGGCCGCGTGTACGTCGCCCAACTCGACGCCAAGCTCACCGCCCTGGACGCAAAGACCGGCGACGTCGCGTGGACCGTGCAGGACGATGATCCGCGCGCGGGCTACTCCCAGACAATGGCGCCGCTCTTCTACAACGGTATGGTGGTGGTGGGCATCTCGGGTGCGGAATACGAGATCCGCGGCCATGTCACCGCGTACGACGCCGCGAGCGGCACTCAGATGTGGCGCTTCTATACGATTCCCGCCCCTGGCGACGTCGGATCTGACACGTGGCCTCAAGGCAGCAACATCTGGCAGTACGGCGGTGGATCCATGTGGCAGACGCCCGCTGTCGATCCGGACCTCGGGATGCTCTACATCGCCGTCGGTAATCCCAGCCCGGACCTCGATGGCACCGTGCGCGCGGGCAACAACCTGTTCACCGAGTCTCTCGTCGCGCTCGATCTCAAGACGGGCCAGTACAAATGGCACTTCCAGGAGGTCCATCACGACATCTGGGACTATGACTCCATCAGTCCCAACGTGCTGTTCGACGTCCAGATAAATGGGAAGACGGTCAAGGGCCTGGGCCAGGCGGGCAAGACCGGCTGGCTGTACCTGCTGGATCGCACGAACGGTCAGCCAATCGTCGGCATCGACGAGAGGGCCGTGCCACAGCTCGGCTCCCAGAACACCGCGCCGACCCAGCCGTATCCCAGCGGTGACTCGTTCGTTCCGCAGGCGTGCACTGAATCCATCGGCAACTATCCGACCAGCGGCATTTTCACGCCCTTCCGTGACGATCCCATTCTCATCTGTCCTGGTGCGAACGGAGGCACCGAGTGGTCTCCGTCCTCGTACAGTCCGCAAACGAACCTGATGTACGTGTGCGGCATACACCAGCCACAGGTTTGGACCGCCAAGCCAGACAAGATCGAGCAGGGCACACTTCGTCTGGGTAGCGCGTTCGTCACACCGCCAGGCGGCAAGACGTCGGGCACCTTCACTGCCATGGACGTCCGCACGAACCGCAAAGTGTGGCAGGCGAATCTTGATCAGATGTGCATGGGCGGCTCGCTCGCGACTGCTGGCGGTCTGGTGTTCGCAGGCGAAGGCAACGGGAATGTCGACGCCTTCGACGCGAAGAGTGGCGATCGGCTGTGGCAGTTCCAGACGGGCGCGGGAGCGAATGCGCCACCCATCACCTACTCCGTCGACGGTCAGCAGTACGTCGCGATCGCTTCGGGCGGCAACTTCCAGTTGAATTTCCCGCGCGGGGACACGCTCTGGGTCTTCTCGCTGAATGGCGGCATGGGCCCGGTGGAGGCGCCGCAGTTCGCCAATCCCGAGACAGCCATTGGCGCGAGCGTCACATCAGCCAACGTGGTCGACTTCGGATACGCACCAGGTAATGATCTCGTGCCACCGGGGACGACCATCACCTGGACGAATACCGGCCAGATCGGTCACACCGTCACCTCGGACGACGGCGCGTTCGATTCGGGCAACATGCCGCCGGGCGCGACGTATACCTTTACTTTCGATGAACCAGGTACGTACTGGTACTTCTGCCGACCCCATCCGTTCATGCGCGGCCGTATCGTCGTTGCGACAGATGCGCCGGAGCCCAGTGGTGCGCCGGCTATACCCGAGCAACCTACGCCCGCACAGGAGGATTAGCTCCTGTGCGGCGTCTTGCGATCGTCGTCGCACTTGCGTGTGCGCTGGTACCAATCGGCGCCTCGGCGCAATCCGACGTCGCCGCGCAGGTCTCTACCGCGGTCGCGAATGCACTGGGCACCGACACCGCTCGCGTGAGTCTCGATCCCACCGGGGACCTGACGGTGTCGTTTACGATTCGGAATCTCGACAACGACCCCCAGGCGACACGCGACGGAGCACTGTCTGACACACTGGCAGTGCTCCGCGCGATTTATGGTTCGCCGGGGGCCGATGTGCGCACCGCGACCGTACTGGGAACGTTTCCGTTTCAAGGCACCAAGTCGCCCGGCGTACGCCCTACGCCAGTGCTGCGCGCGGTGCTCTCAGCCGACCGGGCGCGGAACGTCGATTGGCAGAGCTCCGCGCCGGCAGAGTTGCCGACGCTCGTCGATACGTGGTGGCTGCAGAGCGCGTTTGCGGACGTCGGCAGCCAGACCGCGAATCCTGACAGCCCCATGGCGGTAGCGATTGCGCACCTGGACGAGTCGCTCGCGGCGCTCGATACCGGCGAGGTGCGGGTTGGTCGCTCGCAGTTCACTCAGTTCTTCGATGCGTGGGACGACGTGAGCGACGCGGTCGGGCAGCGTTTTCCAGCCGAGTACAACAGCATTGACGTGGATCTCGAGCGGGCGGAGGTGGCGCTGCTGCATACCCAGCCCGAAGATGTCGCGACCGCGCGGAACGCACTGACTGAGCTCCGAGCGACGCTCGCGCAAGTGTCGGCAGACCTGGAGTAGCCACGACGCTTCTCGCAACAGCGTGCAGGCTGCCGCTCGGTCGTCGGTCTGTTCAACGAATAAAGATTGCTGCAGCGCCAGCCCGCGTGGCCGTGCGACAGCCCAGTACGCGCCAGTGCAGGGTGCGATAGCCCTCGTAGACTGAACGAGTTGGTCCCGCGTGAATACCTCGTTCTTTTCGTCGCGACACTCGTCTGGGGCTCGGTCCATCCAACCGTCAAATTCGCCCTCACCGAGCTCACACCCGTTCAGCTCGCGCTCCTTCGCCCATTGTTCGCCTGCGTTGTCCTCAGCCTTCTCGTCCTGGTCACAGGTCGCGCCAACCGCATCCAGCGCCAGCTCTGCGCTACGCCGGGTACGCTCCTCACCCTCGGCGTTCTCGGTTTCGCCGCCTCCGGCGGTCTCACGTCGATCGCATTGAGCCTTCTGCCGGCCGGGGTTACCAGCCTGATGACCAATTCCAGCCCGTTGATGGTCGTGGTCGCTGGGTTGCTGATCTTTCACCAGCGCATCGGCTGGATGGAAACCGCCGGTGCCGTCGTCGGCTTTCTCGGCGTGGCGCTGCTCAGCCTGAGTGACCTGCAAATGACAGGTGATCCCGGTCCGACGTTGCTCGGCAGCATGCTCGCTCTCGGTTCCGCCGCGTGTTGGGCGGCCTATACGGGCATCGCCCGTCGGCTCGCACGTGCCGATCCTCTGGTGACAACAGCCATTACCAGCGCAATCGGCACGCTCGCCATCGCCGTCGTCGCCGTACCAACACAGGACTGGTCGCTGGTCACGCATGCTTCCACTCCGGTGATCGCAGCCACGGTGTGGGCTGGCGCAATGGCGACCGGGTGCACGTATGCCGCTTGGAGCTACGCGTTGCGCCGTCTGCCCGCCGTCGCGGTCGCGCCTTTCGGGTACCTCATACCGGTGTCTGCGCTCACCATCTCGCATTTCTGGCTCGGCGAATCATTGACGCCGGCCGTGCTCGCCGGGGCAGCATGTGTGCTGGCCGGTGTCGGCCTGACACAGTTCGGCCAGATCCGTCTCCTCCTCCGCGCGGAGTCACCGTCGCGCGCGTGATGAGCAGCTATGCCGCTCGAAGCCTGGTTCCAGGCGTCTGATTACTGGCTGAGCCGCTGGCTGTTCGAGCGTGCACTCGCGGCGATCTACGTGATCGGGTTTGTCGTTGCGTTCCAACAGGGACCAGCCCTGATCGGCGAACGCGGCTTATTGCCGATCCCTCGTTTCGTGCGCTTCGTTTCCATGCGCACCGCACCCAGTCTGTTCCAGTTTCGCTATTCCGACCGTCTCCTGCGCCTCGTGTCCTTCGTCGGGGCTCTGGTTGGGCTGGCAACAATCGTCGGACTGCCGCAGTCCGGGCCCGTGTGGCTGCCGATGCTCACCTGGTTCGCCATGTGGCTGCTTTATCTCTCGATCGTCAACGTCGGCCAGATCTTCTACGCCTTCGGTTGGGAATCACTCCTGCTCGAGAGTGGTTTCCTGGCAGTCTTTCTTGGCCCGGCGGATCTCGCGCCACCCACACCCGTCATCTGGCTGTTGCGTTGGCTCCTGTTTCGACTGGAATTCGGAGCCGGGTTGATCAAGCTGCGCGGCGATCCGTGCTGGCGCGATGGCACGTGCCTCTTCTATCACCACGAGACCCAGCCGCTACCCAACCCGCTCAGCTGGTATTTTCATCGTCTCCCCAGGCCGATCCACAGGGTCGAGGTACTCGGCAACCACGTTGGACAGCTGATCGTGCCGTTCGGCTTGTTCGCGCCCCAGCCCGTTGCAGGCGTTGCAGCGTGTGTCCTGATCGCGCTGCAATGCTGGCTCATTGTGTCCGGGAACTTCTCCTGGCTGAATTTTTTGACGCTCGCGCTGGCATTCGCGGCCCTCGACGACGCCCAGCTTGGCGCGGTGTTGCCCATCGCGCACCCGACGCTCGCTGCGCTCGCGGCACCGCCGATTCCATTTCAGGTCGTGGTGCTTGCAGTCAGCGCGCTGATCGTCGTGCTGAGCTACTGGCCCGCACGCAACCTCCTGTCACGACATCAGATGATGAACGCCAGCTTCGATCCATTCCACCTCGTCAACACCTATGGAGCGTTCGGAAGCGTGACACGCGAACGCTACGAGGTGGTGCTCGCAGGTACGACGGAGACGTTCCCGAATAGTGCGACCGACTGGCGGGAATACGAATTCAAGGCAAAACCCGTCGCTACGCGCCGATGGCCGCCACAGATCGCGCCCTACCATCTCCGCCTGGACTGGTTGATGTGGTTTGCGGCGCTGTCCGGACCAGACCAGCACCCGTGGCTCCTGACGCTCGTACGTAGACTGCTGCAAAACGACAGAGCGACGCTGCGCTTGCTCGGCCGGAACCCATTTCCCGATGAGCCGGCAGCGTGGGTGCGTGTCGATCTCTACCGTTATCGTTTCACGACCTGGCAGGAGCGTCGCGCGGGGCAGGGGTGTTGGGCGCGCACCTTCGTGAGCGGGTACTTGCCCCCGCTGTCGCTCCGCAGCTTTCGTGACTGATCACTCACTCACAAGTTAGTGAGTGACCCCTCGGAGACTTGAAACAGAGTCGGCGCGGGCCCGCAAGCTGTACCCGCGGGCCGCCGAACCCCATCGCGTCAGGGAAAGCGAATGTACTACCTCTCGCGAACTACGCCCGTGATCTCCGTCGCCCCGCGCGCCTGGGCCGCGCGAATCGCCTCCTGTACGTTCGAGGCTTCTACCACCTGGGTGCTGACAAAGCTGACGCGGTACCGTCCTCGCCCGCTGGTCGAGGCCGCCGCGCGCCCACCCTGTGCCGCGCGCCCACGAGTGCGTCGCCCGTTGCCGCTGGGCGTCGATGAAGTGCTAGCCTGTCGTCCGGAGCCAGGCGGTCGACCACGTCGTCCACGCGTCCCGGTTGTCCCGGAAGTCGACGTGGAACCCGAGGAGGAAGCCCGTGCTGGACGTCCGCGACGGCCACGGGTTGTCGTCGCCCCCGTGGAGCCGGTACCAGCACCACTGCTGCTGGCAGCTGTACGCCCACGGCGACCGCGACCGGTGCCTGTGGCACTACCAGTGGAACGTCGCCCGCGTCCGCTTCCCGAACCGGCGGTCCGGGTGCCACCGCCCGACTCCCCCGACGTTGTCCGACCCCGCAGGCTCGCACCGTGGCGTTGCGCCACACGATACACCGACGACTCGCCGATCCCGAACTGACGGCTGATCTCCGGCACCGGCGTATTGGTCTGGGAGTAGAGTCGCGTGACTTCGCGCTCCTGTTCTTCGGTCAGCTTCCGCCGACTGGACCCTCCACGCCGTCCGCCGGCGCTGGAACGGGCCTCGCTGCCCTGCGTACTCGTCGTGTCCGATGTCGTCATTCCTACTCCTTCGCCTCCGCGGTGTAAGGATTCGCTCACCCGGAGCATTCGCCCGGTCTGGAAGTCGGAGGCCCCTCCAGTTGATAGTACACCATCCGGTTGCAATATTCTGCTCCGCGATAACATGACCGGCGCGCATTTGCAAGTGTATGCACGGATGATGCCATCCGCCAGTCCCTGCACGGTAGCGAGAGGGTGAGACAGAACATTTCCACGTCCACCCCGTGGGAGGGACTCGCCGGCTATTCCCGTGCAGTCCGCGTCGGCACGACGGTGTGGATCGCTGGCACCACCGCCACCGACGAACATGGTCGCGTGCACGGGGACGATGCGGCCGCTCAGACCGCCTACATCTTGCAAAAGATCGGCGCTGCGCTCGAGATGGCGGGTGCTTCACTCAGCGATGTCGTGCGCACGCGCGTCTACGTCGTCCATCTGGAAGACTGGGAAGCCGTCGCGCGGGTCCACGGCCACGTCTTCGGTGGCATCCGTCCGGCAAACACGTTGGTCCAGGTGGCCGGGCTTGTCGGCGGAGGGATTGTGGAAATCGAAGCTGACGCCGTCATCCAGCCGATCGAGTAGCGCATGCGCTTCAGCCTGCGAGTCAACAACGACCTGCCGGCAGATATGTACGCCAGGCTGGCAGACGCCGCGGAGTGCGCTGGGTTCGATCAGTTCTGGGTTAGCAACGACCTGTTCCTGCGTAGCGTATGGGTCTTGCTCACCAGCGCCGCGCAGGCGACTCGGCGCATACGCATCGGCACATGCATCGTCAATCCATACACCATGCATCCGGCGGAGATCGCCATGGCTGCCGCTGCGCTCAACGAGCTCTCAAATGGGCGCTTTCTGCTCGGGCTTTCCAGCGGCGCTGACGATTTTCTGGCCTGGATTGGCATCCGGGCAGAGCGTCCGGTCAGCGCTGTCGCCGAAACCATGGCCGCGTTGCGTCGTGTATGGCGCGGCGAACGCGAGCATCCAACCGGTCAGTTTGCTCCTCTACAACACTGGTCGGGGGACGCCTACCTCCGCTTTCAAGCGCAGAGCATTCCCATCTACGTAGGTGCGATGTCGCCGCGGATGCTGCGGCTGATCGGCTCTGACGCTGACGGCGGATTGCCACTGTTGTTTCCACCCGAGCACTTCGTCGAAGCCATGCAGCACATCGGCGATGGTGCAGCGCGAGCTGGCAGAGCGCTTTCAAACGTCGACGTCGCCGCGTGTATCTGGTGCTCCATCTCGGCTGACAGGCGGGCTGCCGAGAACGTGATGCGCGAGAAGATCGCCTATTACGGGCATGCGTTCAGCCCGCTCATACTTTCGCGATTGGGACTGACACGCGCAGACTTCGATCCGATCCAGGGCGCGCTGCGCACGCGTTCGCTCGCGGCCGCGGCAGAGCTGGTAACTCCCAGAATGCTGCAAATCGGCGTTGTTGGCACGTCGCGCGACCTGCTGCCGCGTCTGGAGCAGCTGGTCGCACGGGGAGCAACTCACCTGAGCTTCGGCCCGCCACTCGGACCAGACCTTTTCGAGGCGATCAACATCCTGGGCCGCGAGGTCCTCCCCCACTTCAAATAGCCAGCGGAGCATGGATGCACCCGACCCGGACGTTATCCTGACTGTCAAATATGCAGGACTACCCGTCCAGAATCGAGCGGGCGCGCGAGCAGATGGAGCGCCTGGGCATCGACCTCCTGTATCTCGCCCCGGGCGCCAACGCACAGTACCTGAGCGGCTGGCGCCGCAGCCGCCCCCACTTCGGCAACGTCAATTATCCGGGCGGCTGGATCCAGGGCCTGTTCCTGGGACTCACAACAGGTCCGATCCTGGCCGTCCCAAGGATGGTCGCCGACTTCGACCTGGACCCAAACACGAACCTCGACCTCCGCGTCCTCCCGGATCGCGGCGATCCCCACGCCTTCCTCGAAGAGATGCTCAGACCATTCGAGCCGCGCCTCGGCGCGATCGCCGTCGAAAACCGCGCCTGGAGCGAACAGACCCTCGCCCTGCGCCAGGTCCGCCCAGACGCCGAAATTCGCCTCGCCTCCGAGGTCGTGGCTCCGCTGCGTATGCTGAAGTCAACCCAGGAGCTGGAAGCGATGCAGCGCGCCGCGGACATCGTCGACCACACCATGTCCGACATCGTCCAGTTTCTTGCACCCGACACCGGCCAGACGGAGCTGGACGTCGCGTATGAGATCGACCGACTGATGGTCAACACCTATGGCGCGGATGGCGCGTCGTTCGTGACCAACGTGTGGCAAATGGGCCCCGGCGAAGATCGGCCACTGGCAATGAAGGCGAGCCGGCGTCAGCTGCAGCGCGGAAACTCCCTCTCATTCGACTTCGGCTCGACGCTCGATGGCTACTGCTACGACTTCGGGCGGTCCGTCTTCCTGGGCGAACCGCCGGAGGAGTATCGGCGCGTCCACGCACTGGTCATGCAAGCGGCCGCCACCGGCATCGCCGCGTTACAGGAGGATGCGCGCACGGCCGAGCAGGTCGATGCTCTGGCGCGAGCTGTCATCGTCGACGGTGGCTACGGACAGTGGTTTCGGCATCGTCTCGGCCACGGCATCGGACTGGACGTGCACGAGCCGCCGTACCTGGATAGCGGCGACACGCGCGTGCTGAAACGCGGGATGTGCTTCACGGTCGAGCCGAGCATCTTCATTCCTGGCCGTTTCGGCGCACGCACGGAGGACGTCGTGGTGGTTGGTGGGTCTGAAGGAGGTCATCTACTGACGCATTTCTCACGCGACCTTCAAGTCATTGCGTAGTGACTCGGGTCTCCTTCGGCGTTGCGTTTCAATCCAACAAGACGCCGGCAGAGTATGTCGCGCTCGCGCGAGCCGTCGATCGCTACCCCTTCGAGGTCGTCAGCGTCTACAACGACCTGCTCTACCAACCCGCGCTCGGCCCGCTCCTCTGGATGGCGCCGCACCTCCACCGCACGCAGCGCATCGGACCGGCCGCGCTCAACCCGTACCTCACCCATCCCATCGAACTGGCCGGCCAGGCCGCCCTGCTGGACCTTGCGACCGGCGGCCACGCGTACCTGGGGCTGGCGCGTGGCGCCTGGCTCGACCACATCGGTGTCCAGCAGTCGCACCCGGTGCAGACCTTGCGCGAGGCTGTCCTCCTCGTCAAGCACCTCCTCAGCGGTAACCAAGATGCCTTCGACGGTCGCATTTTTCGTCATCCCGAAAACGCGCCGCTGCGTTACCCGCGCCCCCGGAAAACCATTCCGATCATGGTCGGCACGTGGGGCGAACAAACCGCGCGCATGGCCGGCGAGCTCGCGGACGAGATAAAAGTTGGCGGCTCAGCCAACCCGCGCATGATCCCACCGCTGAAAGCTGCTATCACCGACGGCATGCGGCGCGCGGACCGACCAGCAGACGCGGTCGGGATCTGCCTCGGGGCGGTCACCGTCATCGACACAGACCGTCAGCTCGCCCGCCAGATAGCCCAACGTGAAGTGCAACGCTACCTCGAGGTGGTGACCACGCTCGACCCAACGACCGATGAGGGTGAAGACCCGCTCGAACGCTTCGCTCTGGCCGGCACTCCAGACGACATCGTCCACCAGCTCGAGGACATTTTCCGCGCTGGCGCGTCTCGGGTGGAATTCGGAACACCACTCGGCAGCGATCCGTTCGCGGCGCTACAGCTGTTGGGCGAACGCGTGCTGCCCGCATTTCAGGTCACATGAACGTGGACGATTCGTTCGAGCTGTACGATCTGCACGTTCGCATCGAGTCGATCAGTGGCCGGTGTACGTGCAACCATTCGGTAGGCGACTCGTTCGAGCTGCGCGGCGGCAAGCTCCACATTCCTGGTGACCGAGGCTTTTGCCTCTACGCGGTTCAGGCGACCATCCCCCTGTTGCCGGCCAAACAACGTCTTACGCATCCCAATGACTGGATGACCACAGACGCGCGTGTCGCATGTCCGGATCCTGCGTGCGGCGTGGTGATGTTGATCGAGCGTGGCGACAAGCGTGTGCTGCGCCACGCGGACGTCAGTTCACAGGCTCCGCCGCAAGCGGGGGTCGAGCGCATCCCGGACGCCGTCTCCGATGAAGTTGAACGCCATCACGAGTGACAGAATCGCTGCGCCGGGGAACGTCGACACCCACCATTGATCGAAGGTCTGGGTGCCAGCCGCAACCATCGCACCCCATTCGGGTGCGGGTGGCGGTGAGCCGAGTCCGAGAAAGCTCAACCCTGAAAACGTCAGAATCGCATTGCCCAGGTCGAGTGTCGCCATGACAACCGCCGGTGCCAGGCAGTTGGGCAGCACGACCCGATTCAGAATGTGCACCTCGGACGCGCCCAGCGCACGCGAGGCATGCACGTATTCGTTTTCCTTGACCGACAGCACCAGACCGCGAATGACGCGCGCGTAACGCGGCCACGAGACCGCTACCAGCGCCACCATCGCATGGTCCAGCCCCGGCCCGAGCGCGGCGGCGATGGTCATCGCCAGAATAATGATCGGAAACGCCATGACCATCTCGGTTAGCCGCATCAGCACGCCGTCCAGCCAACCAGGCCCGAAGCCGGCGACTGAGCCGATGATTCCGCCGACGATCAACGACACGATCACCACTCCGAAGCCGACCGGCAGCGAGATCCGTCCACCGAACGCGACGCGGCTGAAAATGTCCCGGCCTAAAGAATCTGTGCCAAACAGATGCGTGCTGCTGGGCGGCTGCAGTCGATCCGAAACACGCTGCGTCAACGGTCCGTACGGCGTCAGGACCGGGGCCGTGATGCTGATCAGAACCCACGCCAGGACGACCACCACACCGACGATCACGAGTGGATTGCGGCGAGAGAACGCCAACACCGCCCACCCGCGAACTTGCAACTCCCCTCCCCCTGAGACACGGGGAGGCGCCGGGGGTGGGGGTCGATCCAAGCGAAGCGCGCTTTGTGAGGCGCTCACGCGCGCCTCAACCGTGGATCGAGCATCACGTACGCGAGGTCCGTCGCCAGGTTGACAACGATGAAGACCGCCGCGATGACCAGACTCACACCCATGATGGCCGGAAAGTCGAGCGTCACCGCGGACTGATAGGCATATCGTCCGACACCCGGCCATGAAAAGATCGTTTCCGTCAGAACCGTCCCTGCCAGGACGTCACCGAAAGCCAGCCCAAGCACCGTAACAGTCGGAATCAGCGCATTGCTGAGCGCATGGCGGTAGATGACCGACCGCGGCCGCAAGCCCTTGCCACGCGCGGTGCGCACATAGTCCGCCGAGAGCACCTCGAGCATGCTGGAGCGCGTCATCCGTGTCACCAGCCCCAGGTACACGCTCGCGAGCACGAGACCGGGCAGCACGAGGTGTCTCACGCTCGAAAGTAACGCAGGCCAGTCCCCCGTCAACAGGCTGTCTACGGTGTACATGCCGGTGAGGCGCGTAGGCTCTTGCAATCCAACATCTAGGCGCCCAGGTCCGGGCAGCCACCCCAGCCGAAAGTAGAAGACGTACAGCGCAACCAGCCCTAGCCAGAAGACCGGACTCGAGACGCCCAGTAATGAGACGCCGCGCACGACCTGGTCGACCCACTGGTTACGCCGGACTGCCGACACGACGCCGAATGGGATCCCGAGCAACGTGCCCACAAGTGTCGCGGCGATTGCCAGCTCCGCACTCGCCGGCAAGTACTGCGCGAGGTCGGTAGACACGGGTGCGTGGGTGCGAATCGAGACGCCGAGGTTGCCGTGCAGCAAATTGATGACGTAGGTCAGGTATTGCTCCGGCAGCGGCTTATCCAGGCCCCACTGCGCGCGGAACGCGGCGACGATGGTCGGGTCCTCCATCGACCGCTGACCGAGGTTCGCGGCCACGGGATCCGCCGGCACCGTATGCGAGACGACGAACGAGATAAACGTCATCCCGATCATCAGCGGGATCATGAGCAGCAGCCGCCGAACGACGATTGCGCGCATGTATCCCGCTGTGCCTCTGCCCAGCCGCTACACGCGAGCTACGACTTGCTGAGCACGTACGGATCCACACGCCAGGCAGGGTTGTAGACGTAGTTTGCGATGCCTGCTTTGGTGGCGATGTAGATCCCGGGCTGGATGACGCTCGCCCACGGACCGTTCTGCATCAGGTAGTCCTGCGCTTGCTGCCACAGCTGTGCACGCTTCCCGTTGTCTGTCTCGACATTGATCTGGTCGCGCAGCTGCTGAATGGTCGCGTCAGAGTCCGCGTTCGTCCAGTTGGCACGCTTGCCCACGATGCCTTCAGGCAGAAACGCCAGGTAGTCGTTGGAATCGAAATAATCGGGGCCCCACAGCCAGAAGCCGAGTCCTTCCTTGCCGTCGCGATAGTTCTGGAGCTCACTGTTGATCTCACCCGGCCTCAGCGTGACGTTGATGTTCACGTCCGCCAGGTCTGACTGGATCTTCTGCGCGACCGTGTCGAAGCTGACACCACTGCGCGAGAAGTTGGTCGGGTATTGCAGGTCGATGTTGAACCCGTTCGGATAGCCGGCCTGCGCGAGCAAGCTCATCGCCATGTTGGTATCCCGCTTGAACGCGTGATCCGGTCCGTACGCGCCAAGGAACCCGACCGGCAGGATCGAGGGCGGGGTCACGCCAGGTCCACCCACCAGCTCTTTGATGCCGTCGTAATCCAGCGCGTAGCGGATCGCGTTCTGCACGAGTGGGTTGCTCATCGTCCCGTTCGTGAGGTTCGGATCCTCGTTCATCAGCAGGAAGAAGATGTCTGCGCCGACGCCCTGGACCACCTTGAGGCGCGGATCATTTTGCATATCCGCCACCGAGTCCGGCGACACCTCGGTCGCGATGTCGATATCGCCTGCCTGGAGGGTCAGTTTTTCGGCAGCCGCGGTCGGGATGTTGCGGTAGATCACGTGGTCAAACGGTGCGTCGCCGTTCCAGTAGCCCGCGAACTTCTGCAGGTCGACCTCGCTATCCGGGGTGTACCTGGTCATGATGAACGGCCCGGTGCCCGCAGAGTTCTGGTTCAACCACTGCTCCGCGGTGTCGGCTGTTGCCGCGTTCGAAGCGTTGGTTCCCCCGTGCGCCTGCACCGTCTTGCTGTCCAGGACCCCGAAGACAGGAAAGCTGCCCTTGGCGATGAACGCAGGATCTGAGTCAGACTTGGTGATGCGAACCGTGGAATCGTCGAGCGCGTCAACCGCGGTGATCCCGTCGAGCAGGAATGACGGATTGCCCTTGATGGCGATCGCTCGCTCGAGCGACCATTTCACGTCGGCCGCCGTCATGGCGTTGCCGGAGTTCTGAAATTTGACGCCCGGACGCAAATGGAAGGTAAATACCTTGGCGTCCGGACTCACGTCCCAGCTTTGCGCCAGGTCGGGCACGATATGACTGATGTCGTTCTCGTCGAGCGTGACCAGGGTGTTGTAGGTCGCCTTGTGGACCATGCCACCGATCTGCTCGAACCCACGTGCTGGATCGAGCGACTTTATGTCGAAGGCAGCACCGACCACCAGCGTCTTCGGATCGCTGGCTGATTGCGACTGAGCTTGCGAAACGAGAGGGCTACCGCCGAACGCGAGCACGAGCCCGACGATCAGGGTCAGGCCTCGGCCGATCAACGAATGGGTACGCATGGCGTATCTGGAAAAACCTCCTGCGGAGAGGCCGCACGAAAAGTCTGCTCACATTGGCAGGCTGGCGCGCGCCGTGTCAAGTCGTGAGACCTCGTTGCGATCGCCCAGGCTCTCCCAGCGCTGCAAAGCAATGGGCACATTGCCATTGATCCACAAGCGGTCGTGGAACGCTCGTAGACTGAACGAGCCTTCCGCGGCGCGACGCACATCGGCGAGGAAGCTCACGATCTGCATTTTGCCCACGTGATAGCTGATCGCCTGGCCGGGATCGGAAGCAAAAAATGAGGCTTCTTCGCGCGCCGTCTCGGGATCCATTGGCACGCGCTCCGCCAGTTCCCGGGCGGCCGTCTCGATGGTCAGCTCACCGAGAGCCAGCCGCACGTCCACCCCAACGCGCACCGCTCGCAGGCGCATGAAGCTGTAGATGATCTCGCGACTCCGCGGACTGTCGTCGAAGAGGCCGGACTGCAACAGCATCTCCTCGGCGTAGAAGCCGATGCCCTCGTTGGGACCCGAATCGTAGTAGAAGCGCCGAAGCGGGTCCGCATGCGCCCACGAGCGCGCGAGCTGGTAATAGTGCATACCCTCGTGCGCGATGAGCGTGCGTGGATCACGCGCCATCGCCAGATAGAAGTACGGCAAATCGGAGCGGGGTTCCGGAATATAACTCGTCCCGTCCTCGTCGAGCCGGCTGGGCGAGGTGAGGTCGTCGGTGACGCCCAAACCATGCAGCGGCACGAGATACGCCGGCAACGGCAGATTTCGATACCGACGCAGCCACGCCGGAAACGTCAGCAGGTCGTGGTCTTCGCAGAAGGCGCGCAGCTGCGCCTCACCGCGCGCCTCGCGCTCGATCTGCTCCGCTCGAGAGCCGGGCAGCTGGAGCGGTGGCACGTCTCGATTCCGCTGAGCCTCCAGCGCTTCGAACACGACCGAGCGCTCGAGCTCCTGCTGCGCTGAGACCACAATCTCCTCTGGCGACAGCGGCAGGAGCGCGACACTGGTCAGAAACCAGTCATATCTGGCACGCCCGATGGCTGTATCGGCTGTCATCGCGTCCACGCGAGCGGCAAGCCACTCCGCGAACGACTCGAGTGCGTTTGCGGCCGCTGCCAGCGCGCGTTGCAGTGGTACCGCGTCATCCGCGCGAATTACCGCGCCGAGTTCGTCGGCCACAGTTCGAAGACGACCGCGCACGTCCTCGAGCGCCGCGATCGCCAGCCGAGCAAACGGCGCCACGCTGTCGGACGCGAGATTTTCGCGCGCCGCATCGACGGTGGCTGGAATGTGCTCGGCTCGTCGGATGAGCTCGGCCGTCCGCTCCGGACTGAACGGTGCTGGTGGCAGCAACGCTTCAAAGATCGTTCCGAGCGTCTGATGCACATAGAAGTGAGGATTGCGCTGCCAGCCACGCAGCACGTCCAGCTCCCAGCGGACGCGCGCCAGTGCCGAGCCAATCAGCCGGTAGTCGACCTGCTGCTCGATTGCCCAGGCGCCGCTGGCGGCATCGGTCGCCATCGCGCGCCACTCGCGTTCGAGGTCCACAAGCGTCTCGCGTCGCGCTGCGACAGCGTCCGGTGACCAGTCCGGCGCCCAACCGGCCGGTCGCTGGATGCGCGGAATGTCGTCGCCACTCTGCGGCTGCGTGGCCGCTCGCCATTTCCAGAACTCTTCACCGAGGCGAACCAGGTTGTCGCTGCCCGCGGCCATGCCGCCAACGATAGCGCCCGCTTAGTACCGCGCGGCGGAGAAATGCTGTAGTTGGGGGTCAACCCTCACCCCCTTCGCCCCCTCTCCCTGGCCAGGTAGAGGGGTTTTATCAAGGGGGGAGCGGGTCGAAACTCCGGACGGACTTGCGCCGGCTTAGCTAGGGGCTGATGTCGAACACGGCCTTGATCTGGCCTGGCACCCGTTCGAAGGCCACGTCCACGTCATCGAAAGTGAACGTATGGGTTATCAATCGATCGACGGCGTCGCCGAAGCGGGTCCGCATGGCAATCAGGTCCCGCACGGCCGCGCGCCAGTCGTCCGCGTTGGCATTGACACTGCCAACA
>JAFAPL010001147.1 GCA_019247135.1 Chloroflexota bacterium
GCGGTCAGCCACTTCGAAGACATCGGCCAGGTTGTGGCTGATCACCACGACGCCCAGCCCCTGGGAGCGAAGGTTCGCGATCAGGTCGAGCACCTGGCGGGTCTGCGCCACGCCAAGGGCCGCCGTGGGCTCGTCGAGAAGCACGACCCGCGAGTTCCACATGACGGAGCGCGCAACAGCCGTCGACTGGCGCTGCCCACCCGAGAGCGAAGCGATCGCGGTCCGCACGTTCGGGATCTTCACGGCGAGACGACGCAGCACGTCGATGGCGCGTTTCTCCATGCCCACCTCGTCGATAGGCCCCGCGCCATGCGACAGCTCGCGCCCGAGGAACAGGTTGTCCACAACGTCGAGGTTGTCGCACAGCGCGAGATCCTGATAGACGGTCGAGATCCCGAGGCGGGCGACGTCGGTGGGACCTTTGATCGTGACGGGATGAGCTTCCCATTCGAAGCTTCCCGAATCGGGAACGTAAATCCCGGAGATCGTCTTGATCAGCGTGGATTTGCCGGCTCCGTTGTCGCCCACCAGGGCGACGACTTCGCCGGCGTACACCTCGAAATCAACGTCTGTCAGCGCCTGGACGGCGCCGAAATGTTTGCCGATGCCGCGCAGTCGCAGCAGCGGGGTACCTGAAGGGGCTGTCGCAACCCCAGCCCCACCGTCACCGGTTTGCGGTGGCCCCGCGGTCGTGGTCATTGGAGCGTTGCTAAGAGATTAGATCCCCGCCTTCGTGCATGCATCCGCGTACGCCGAGGTGCAGATCTGATCGCGAGTCCAGAACCCATCCGCCACGACCGTCGACTTGATGTTCGACTGGGTTACGGCGACGGGTGTCAGCAGGATCGACGGCACATCCGTTGCGCCGTTATTCGTGGGCGCACTGAGAGCGCTCTGGGGAATGGTCACACCGGTAGCCAGGTTGAACGCGAGAATCGCCGCGTTCTCGGCCTGCGGCCTGATCGCCTTGTAGACGGTCATGAACTGGTCGCCTGTGAGGATGCGCTGAATAGCTGCAAGTTCTGCGTCCTGACCCGTGACCGGCGGCCATGGGGTTACGCCCGCGGACTTCATCGCCGCGATCGCACCGCCGGCCGTACCGTCGTTCGCCGCGTACACCCCATCCACTTTGTTGTTCAACGCCGTGAGCGCCTGCTGCATTTCGGTCTGCGCCTGGTCGGGGCTCCAGTCAGGCGTGTCGAACTCACGTGCGATCTGGACTTTGCCGTCGAACACGCTGTGCGCGCCCCGCTTGAACAGAGCCGCGTTGTTGTCAGTCGGCGCGCCGTTGATCATGACGATGGTCGGGTTTGTCTTCCCGCTCAGCGCCTCCAGCAGCGATGTCGCCTGCAGCACACCCACGCGCTCGTTGTCGAACGAGATGTAGAAGGCGACATTGGGTGTCCCCGTGATCAGGCGGTCGTAGGCGATGACGGGCACATTCGCCTGTTTGGCGCGATCGGCGATCGCGGCCGCGGCCGCGCCGTCGACGGCGTCGAGCACGAGCACGTTCGCGCCGTTGGTGAGGGCCGCTTCCGCCTGCGACTGCTGCGTCGTGGCGTCCTGGTTGGCATTGTTATAGATCAGCTGGCAGTCAGAGCAGATCTGCTGCAGTTTCGCCTGGAACAGCGGCCGGTCTTGCGTCTCGTACCGTGCCGTCTTGGATTCGGGAAGTAGCAAGGCGATCTTCTTGCCACCACTGGCCTGCGGTGACGTCGGCGCGGGCAGCAGCGGTTGCGCGACCGGGCTCGGGCTGGCAGCCGCCGCTGGACTGGGAGACCCAACAGGGCTGGCCGCCGCGGCGGGGCTCGGCTTCGCGACCGGCGAGGCGCCCGGACTGGCGGCCGCCGCGGGGGAAGGACTGGCAGCCGCTGCTGGACTGGGCGACCCAACGGGACTGGCCGCGGGCGCTGTGGTCGGCTTCGGCGCGCTCGCTGGAGCCGCCGTTGGTGCTGGCGCACCCGACGAACACGCAGACAGCAACAACGCCACGCTGAGCACCACGGGACTGAACCACTTCATTCAGAAAACCTCCCAAGAGACAGGGCTCCGGCAGGTGTCCGACGCGGCTGAGCTGTGCGCAGGTTCAGCGTCGTTGGACACGAATACTGCAAGCGTACCAAGTCACATCACTGGGATGCGTTTTGCACTTAGCAGAATCCTTGCCCTTGCTTAGCACAGCCTTAGCACTGCGCGTTGATACTCAAGCCCGGAGGCCCGCGCACAGCAGCATGAACCAAGCCATCGACACGCGCGACGGGCAGCCCGTCATCTCAGCGATTCTGCCAGTCCACAACCGGCACGTGTTCGTCGAGGAGACAATCCTGGACGCAACCGCGGTGCTCGATGGGCTCGTCGGTGGCGCATTCGGGGTCGTGGTCGTAGATGACGCCTCGACCGACGCCACGCCCGCTGTCCTGGCCGACCTGCGACGTCGGCGCCCGAATCTGCCCGTTCGCGTTGTGCGTCACACCAGCTCGCGTGGTATCGCCGCGGCGATGTTGAGTGGCTTCGAGACGGCTCAGAGCGAGCTCATCGTGACGATGCCGGTCGATGGCCAATTCGATATGCGCGAGTTGAACCGACTGCTGGACGCGCTGGATGACGGCACCGACCTGGTGATCGGCTATCGCCATGAACGCTCCGATAGTGTGCTGCGTCGGCTGAGCAGTTGGACCTACAACGGCGCGGTGAACCTGCTGTTCGGACATACGGCGCGCGACGTCGGGTGTGGCTTCAAATTGTTCCGCCGTTCGGTGTGGCAGGCGGTGCGCACGGATCTTCGCAGCGAAAACTTCAATACCGAACTGGTGGTGCGCGCGAGGCGCTATGGATTCAGCGTGCGCGAAGTGCCGGTGCGGCAGTACCCGGTCGATGGTGTGGATGAACCGTCAGTGTTCGGCCCGACGCTCATCGCCCTGATGCAGTTGCGCCGGCAGTTGCCCTCGAGCGCTGGCGGTCAGCCCGCCATCGATCGCCGCGCGGCGTAAACGTTCTGACCGATCAGCAGGCATCAGGCGACTTGCTGCGGCCCTTCTAGATTCCGTAGCTCGCGTTCGCGTTTGCGGCGGCGCTGCTCGACCAGCCACTTCGGCGGGCGGCCGCGCCGCGGACCGTCATCTTCCCATTCGAGCGGCTCGAAGCGCCGGTCCACGATCTCGACCTGGTCTACGTACACCGACCCGCCACACCGCGGGCAACGGAAGCGGGACGTATCCCACGCCCCCACACTGGTCACCCCGCGTTGGCGCTCCCGCTCGAGCGAGCCCGCCAACGTGCCGCACAGATAGCACTTCAAATCAGCGAGGACAAACGTGCGGATGACTGGTTCCATCGGGCAACTCTCCAATTCAGGC
>JAFAPL010000015.1 GCA_019247135.1 Chloroflexota bacterium
GGTGATTGTTGTCACGGGTTACTTCTGTACCTGCTGAACATTCATGTGAGAAGTGTCGCGTGCGGATGTCGACCTCGCATCGGCAGAGAGTGGGACGCGTGTCCGGAATCCGCTGAATTGCGCTCTAACACGAGCTCGGTTCAAGCCGATTACGCAGCCAGCCTGACCCAAACTCTCAAGTGAGCATTTTCCAAAGAATCCATGCGTGTTGGACGGAGTGGATTATCAGATGAGGAACCGCCACATCCGCTGCGCGGCACGGCGAACAGACTGAGCTGTGACCAGGGCTGACCTGAGTTCTACGCATAGCTTGCCGGGGGCACCAGCTTCCGCACCAGATCCGCCGAATCGAGCCGATCGAGTGGGAACTGGACGATTTCCATTCAGGCTTTGTCAATCATCCAGCTCGCGGCCTAGCCCGGTCCATTGCGCCCCGTACAGCGCGCAATGAGGTATCCGGCGAAGCCTGTCGCGTACGACCGCGCAACCTGATTATGTGTCGGGCCACGGTGGCGACCCAGCACCAGGCCGACAGGATCATCAAGCGATTGGTCCATCCGACGACCGCGATGACACCCGCGGGAAGCTTTTCGGGAGGCGCTGCCGGCAGACCACCGAGCGCATGCAGGAACGTGGCAATCATCAGGAGGAAACTAGCCACCCACACGACAATGCTGATCCAGGTCAGATTTGCCGCAAGCAAGATCAATTTTTGTGCACGCTGGGACCCTGCGGTTGCCGCCAGGCTGGGACTGATCAGTATGGCCGCCAGCGGCAGAGACAGGATCCCAACGACTCCCGCCACCTCATGGGGGACCGCCTGATTGAGATCGAACTGGGCAGCCGACGCCTGAGCCATCCCCGACAGGACGAGCAGGACCAGGCCTGTCCCAAACCTGCCGTGCCGCCTCTTTAGCTGGGATGCGAGCGCTACCGCCAGCGCCAGCGAGCTTGCTCCGTAGGCGATGAACATGAGGCCAAGCACCCAACCGTACTCGCCATTGGCGTATTCGCTGATCATGCGCCACGCGGGCGAGTACTCGGGACTCAGCCGATGCAGGCTGAAAAGCAGGGCGACAGCCGCGGCAACCGCGGCGATCGCCGCCCACGCTGCTAACACCGAGATCGTCGACGGATTGGTATGTGGGTTTCCACGTTGCATAGAGTCCATCTCCTCTGGGCTTAGCACCTCTGGGGTGCTGTCACCGATCATGTCGGCACTGACGACGTCTTTCGGACATCGCGCGGGGGCGAATTACCGGCAGTCAGCGCTTCTATCGGGCGGCCTGCGTTGAGGTACCGCTGCTTGGGCCAGGTTTCGGCGCGAGTTCAGCCGCGTTCGGGCCACGAGGCATGCCGATCGCAGCCGCATCGTTGAGGTCCAGGACCGGATTGTTCGAACTCTGCAGCAGCAGTTCGTACACCCCGACGATCTGTGCCCAATCTCTTAAGGCTCACCGCCCCGTTCGTAAACGGGCTGCGCGCTTTGGCATGGCGGCTGCTTCAGAGACTTACCTGTCCCCGAAATGGCCACGAGAAGTACACGTACATCGGAACACGACAGCTTGAACGGCGTGCGGCGCATCGCCCCAGACATCTACACCGTAGCTGGGGAGCCTGCGCCGACCAGCAAGCTCGGCAGAGCCCTGCAGCGGGCGCGCCGCATCATCCTTGGTCCACCTCTGCCGAGTCGCCTGCAGCAGCTGGAGCGGCTGACCGTCGTGACCGCGGTGGCCTTGATCGGCTCGGACATGATCGCATCGAGCGTGTACGGGCCAGAGGAGATGATCGTTCACCTGGGCGAGGCAGGTCCAGCGGGAATCGCGAAGGCTTTTCCGGTTACGGTTAGCATCGCGGTGCTGCTAGCCATTCTGGCAGTGTCGTATCTGCAAACGATCAAAGCCTACCCAAGCGGCGCCGGCGGCTACATCGTAGCCAGCGACAACTTCGGCCCATTGCTTGGCGTCATCGGCGCCGCGGCACTGCTGATCGACTATACGCTCGACGTGGCCGTGTCGATTGCGACGGGCATCCAGTCACTCACATCCGCCGTTCCGGAGTTGGCAGACTGGCGGGTGCTGCTCTGCCTCGGGGCGCTGGTACTGATCACGCTGGCGAACCTGCGCGGTATCCGGGCGGCGGGCGTACTGTTGTCCGTTCCGGTCTATGTATATGTGATTGGCACGCTCGGGGTGCTGGCATTCGGGGTGGTACTGGCTATGCGTGGCGCATTGCCGCAATACACGCCACCCGAGGCGGCGCAGGCGGCCACGGACGCAACCGTCGGTGTTGGCGCGTTGCTCTTACTCCGATCCTTTTCATCCGGCGCGGTAGCGCTCACTGGTATCGAAGCGATATCGAACGGGGTTCCGTACCTGAAGGAGCCCTCAAGTCGCAACGCAAGTATTTCGTTGGTCATCATGGCCGCGCTCTTCGCTGCCATGTTCTTGGGTATCGGCTTTCTCGCCGGCCAGCTCGGGGTCATGGCCGACCCGACCGAAGTGGAAACGGTGCATTCGCAAATAACCCGCACCCTGGTGGGTCGTGGACCGCTGTTTCTGGTTGTGGAGGGCACGGCGCTGCTGATGCTCATTCTCGCCGCGAATACCGGGTTTGCCGATTTTCCGAGGCTGCTCGCACTCCTCGCCCAGGACAGCTATTTGCCGTCCGCATTCGCCGTGCGTGGTGCGCGGCTGGCCTTCTCAAATGGCATTTTGATGGTCGCCGCCGTGTCGGCGATCTTGCTCATAGCGTTCGGCGGCAGCCTCAACGCACTCGCGCCGCTGTTCACGATCGGCGCATTCCTGACGTTCACCTTATCGCAAGCAGGTATGGTCCAGTACCATCGCCGTCACCGCGAGTCCGGCTGGCACTGGCGTCTGGTGGCGAACGCGGTCGGCGCATTGACGACCGCCGTTGTCCTGGTGGTCGTACTGGCCAGCAAGTTCGGCGACGGCGCATGGTTGATCGTCATCTGCCTGCCGGTGTTGGTGTATCTTCTGCACTCGCTGGGCACGCACCAGAAGCGGCTCAAGGCCATCACAGCTATCGATCCGTCGCACGCGGAGCAGTTCGTTGAGGGGATTGCCGAGCGGACACAGCACCGTGTCCTCGTACCCGTGGCGAGCTCGGACCGAGTGACGCTGCACGCGATTGGGTTCGTGTTGTCATTGCTCGGCGAACGACCTTCTGATCATGAAGCGGTCACCGATGGGCGGCATCGCTCGCGGACTGGTCGTGTCGTCGAGGCAGTGCACGTCACTGACAACCACGAAGCCGGTGCCAAGTTGCAAGCCGAGTGGCGGTCGCTGGAGTTACCGGTGCCACTGGTGGTGCTCGAGTCGGCCGAACGAGAAACAACCTCCGCAATCCTTCAATACATCGATCACGTGCAGTCTTCTACCGGCCGCACACTGGTGACAGTAGCGATCCCCGAAACGGCGACCAGGCGCTGGTGGCATCCCCTGGCCCGCAACTATCTCGGCTCGCGCCTCAAGCTGGAGTTGTTATCCCGATCAGACGTCAGCGTGATGAGCGTGCCATTGGGAGTTCGCGATTAGCGGCGGGGCCCGACGCGCCGTCTGCTACGCGGTGTGGCTTCGACGGGTGAATCGGACGGAGAACGAACCGATATACAGGCGTAGCCTGGCATCGACATCGAACTCCTGCTGGATCGCGGCGAGCAGGCGCTGTAATGCACTCATGTCGTCTGCTCCAAGCACACCGACCACCGTTGTGGCGCTCACTTCGTTTTCCGAGGTACGACGGAGTGTCGCAGCCGCGACGCGCAACTGGCTCTCGCATGCCAGGCCGGTGTGACGCGTGGCATGCTCCGGGCTTAACGGCTCGAGTCGATGCGGCAGTACGTCAGCCATGTGAACGGGGTCCAGGCTCTGAGTATGCGACCTGTGCCCTCAAAACGACGTCACTGAAACGAGCCATTCGCACAAAAAATCGTCAACTCCAGCGGTCCGAGCAGACAGGCCATTCTGGGTCGTACCGGCGGCGGCGTGATGCCGCGACCAACTCTCATGCGATTGGACCGGTATCAGCGATTGGACCGGTCTCGGTCGGCAACCACGTGGACGTCGACGTCACCGGCCAGGCGCAGCAGGTTCTGTACGATCGAGCCGCGTAGCAGTTCGTGCAGTCTGCCGTGGCGAGAATGGCCGATGATGATGCTGCCGACGTTCTTCTCGTGGGCGACCTGCATCAGCGCTTTGGCCACATCCGAAGCCTGGACGCGGACGGGTTCGGCGCCCAGGTCCTCAGCGAAGCGCACGTTTTCTTCCAACGCGCGCTTGCGCTCGGGGGTTGCGGAACCCCAGCCAGGTGTCTCGACGAAGACCGCCAGGAGGTCAGTGCGGTAGCGATTGGCCATGCGCCACCCGCGTCGGATCAGGTCTTGCGCGTGGCGCTGGTCGTCGACGCAGACCATGACCCGCTCACCGGCTGACCAGGCCGCGTCGATGCCCTGCTGCTGCATGTATTCCTCGAGGTCCAGTTCGCACACCTGGGCCATCTTGCGCAGCGCCATCTCGCGCAAGGCCATCAGGTTGCCTTCGCGGAAAAAAGCATCCAGTGCGCGCTCGGCTCTTTCGGGCGGGTAGATGTTGCCGTGGCGCATCCGCTGGCGCAGCGCGTGTGGCGACATGTCGACCAGCTCCACTTCGTCGGCTTCGTCGATCACACGGTCGGGAATGCGCTCGCGGACGTGCACGCCGGTGATGTTTTCGACGATGTCGGCCAGGCTCTCCAGGTGCTGGATATTGACCGTGCTGACAACCGTGACGCCCGCGTCCAGGATGTCCTGCACGTCCTGCCAGCGCTTTTCGTGAACGGATCC
>JAFAPL010000342.1 GCA_019247135.1 Chloroflexota bacterium
GCTGGGCGGGCGCGCACGCCACCTGCGGCACGGTCGACGACGCGTCGACGGCACCCGACGAGCTGCCGACCACGCCCGAGATCGTGCGCACCCTGCGCCGCGTTCTGGGTGGGGCCGCGACGGTCGTTTCCGATATCGGCCAACACCGGATGTTCATCGCCCTGCATCACGGGTTCGAGCGACCCGGCCAGTTCTTGACCAGTGGCGGCCTGGGCACCATGGGCTACGCGCTGCCAGCCGCCATGGGCGTCAAGACGGCCGAGCCAGGGCGGAGCGTCTGGGCCGTCGTCGGCGACGGTGGCTTTCAGATGAGCGCCGCCGAGCTCTCGACGCTGGTGGCTTCCAACCTGGCCGTCAAGGTCGTCGTCGTCAACAACCAGTGCCTCGGCATGGTGCGCCAGTGGCAGGAGCTGTTCTACGACGGCGTGTACAGCGAATCACTCCTGCCCCAGCCAGATTTCCAGAAGCTCGCCGAAGCGCACGGCTGCTGGGCGACCACGGTCCGCCGACGCGACGAGCTCGAACAGGCCCTGCGCGAGGCCGCGCTCCATCCAGGCCCGACGGTCGTGGACGTCCACGTACCCGTCGAGGAAACCGTCTACCCGATGGTGCCCGCGGGCGCCTGCCCCGGCGACGTGCGCTGCGTCGACCCCGTGGACAGCTCGCTCGGGTGCTGATGGAATAACCCCGATTCACGGTAGCCGGGCCGGATGCGGTAGTTGAAGCGCTGCTGGAACCGGTCGTAGAAGCTCGAGTCGCGGAACGTCACGAGCCGGAAGCGACGCTGGTCGGCCGTGATGTGCGCCAGATCGCCCGACCGGAACTCGTCGAAGCTCTCCTGCCCATCGACACACACGCTGATCGGAAATCGTCCCACCTGCACCACCGTGACGGAGGTCGACTCGGCGACCGAGAACGAGGCGCGCATGGGCGTGTGCGCGCTGATCGGCGTGATCGCAAAGGTCCGACTGCCCGGTGCGAGCACCGGCCCGCCCGCGGCCAGGTTGTACGCGCTCGAGCCGGGGCTGGTCGCCACGATCAAGCCGTCACCCGGGATCAGGTTCAAGTATTTGTGGTCGATGTACAGCTCCAGCTGCGCCATCTGCTGCCCATTGCCCGGTACCACGAAGGCGTGGAACACCACGTCCTGAACCGCCCACAACTCGGCCAGGGTCTGATCGCCCCGTTCGAGCACGACGCGAATGGTCGCATCCTCGCGGACCTCGTACCGGCCCGCCAGCACCGAGCTCAGTCGCGTCTCCCAGCGATTGGGTGCCACGTGCGCCAGAAAACCGAACTGGCCGAAGTCGATCCCCAGCACGGGCACCTCGCAGGTCGAACGCGCGGCGCGTACGACCATGCCGTCACCCCCGAGCACGACCTGCACGTCCGCCTCACATGCCTCGTCGGTGTAGACGCCGCGTGCGACCAGCCAGGCACGCATGCGCTCGCCCAGAGCCGCCGCCTCAGGTTTGGTCGTATCCGCGACGACGCTGAGCTTGCGTGGCCGTACCGCCGGCGGGGACCCGTTTCGCGCGTGTGGCACCGTCCACGATTGTGCCAGGCACCGCCCTCGCGCGTTGCTGCGCTTGCCACTCTTCAGTTGTCGACGGCCATGGCCGCCTCAGAGGTCTCGAACGAGCTTCACCACCTTTCCACGCACCTCGAGCTGGTCCGCCGGGACCATGATCGGCTGCATGCTCGGATTGCGCGGCTGCAGGCGCACCATGTCTCCCTCGTGATAGAAGCGCTTGAGCGTGGCGCCCCCGTTTTCGGTCTGGTCACTGATGATGGCTACCGCGATGTCGCCGTTGTCCACGCTCGGCTGTGGACGGACGATCACCAGGTCACCATCGTCGATGTGGTCCTCGATCATCGACGTGCCGCGCACGCGTAACGCGTAGCAGTCTTCCGACACCGTGCCAGCCGGCAGCTCGAGCACATCCGACGGATCCTCGATGGCCTCGATCGGCTGACCCGCGGCGATCCGACCTACCACCGGGATGCGTACCAGCCGCCGCTCCGACGTCTGGCGGCTACCTCGCGAGGCACCAACCAGCTCCAGGCCGCGCGAAACCTCACGGTCCCGGCGGATGTAACCGTCGCGCTCCAGGACCCGCAGGTTGTAGTCCACAACCGAGGTCGACGAGATCCCCACCCGATCGCCAATCTCGCGAATGCTGGGCGGGTAGCCACGCTCGTCGACGTAGGCCTGAATGTACTTCAGGATGTTCTTCTGTCGGTCCGACAGCTTCTTTGCTTTCACTGGCACGTTGTCATTCCCCTCCGGAGCCCCAGGTGGCTTGGATCGTGTGTTCGACTGCTAGAACAGGCGTTCGAAGTGAATATAACAACGGAGTGCGCAAGGTGTCAACGTTTGTGTCAAGAATGTGCTTGACGTACCGCCTCGAGAACTGCAAGGGGCCGGTCGACGTGCACCGTATGCCCCGCCGCGGCGATTTCACACAGGCGTGAGTCGGGCAGCAATCGCTGCATACGTCTGGCTATCTCGCAGTAGCGCTCGTCGCGCGCGCCGACGATCAGACTCACGGGCACCTCCAGGCGGGGCAGGTGCGACCAGAGCGGCGGCTGTGACCCGGTGCCCATCCCGCGCAAGCTGTTGGCCAGTCCACGCGGGCTGTTCCTCAGCCGATGGGCGTGCAGCTTCGCCAGCACCTCGTGGCTGACCGCGTCGGAGAGCTTCAGCAGCGGCAGCGCCTCCCACTCGGCAACGAACATGGCCATGCCATCGCGCTCGATCCGACCGGCGAGCGCGGCGTCACTCGCTCGGCGGGCTGCTCGTTCGCCCGCGTCTTCGAGCCCAGGCGTCGCGCTCTCGAGCATCAGTCGACGGACTCGCCCGCGCGCGTGCACCGCGAAGTAGAGCGCCACCCGGGCGCCCATCGAGTAGCCGAGCACGTCCGTCGACTCCAGCTCCAGCGCATCGATCAGCGCCTCCAGGTCGCGTACCGCCCAATCCAGGCTGTAGCGCCGCACATCCTCCGGCGCCGCGGAGTCGCCATGTCCGATCAGGTCGATCGCGATCACCCGCGCAAACCTCGACAGCTCGGGCACCAGCTCGTCCCACGTGCGGAGGCTGCCGGAAAAACCATGCAAGAGCAAGAGCGGTGGCAGCGACGGATCCCCACTGCACTCGATGTTGAAGTCGAGGTGGTTCAGCCGCAGCCGGCTCACACGACGGCAGCCGCGAGCGCGTCTTGCACCGCACTCTCGACTCGCTGCCACACGGCGCGATGTAGCACCACGTTTCGTTCGCGGTCGGTGGGTACCTCGATGACGCGCAGACCACGTCGGCCCAGCGCGTCATTGACGACGGCTGAAAACTCCGTCCAGTCCTCGGCGCGAGCGAACGATCCGCCATCCGCCTCCACGAAGGGCCGGAAGTCGAGGCCGTGCGGCGTGCCGAACAACCGCTCGAAACCCTCGACACCCGCTTGCGGCAGAAATGAAAAGATGCCGCCGCCGTCGTT
>JAFAPL010000362.1 GCA_019247135.1 Chloroflexota bacterium
CGCAGCGGTTGCGGCGCTCGCGTTCGCTCGCCCGGAACATGCCAACAAAGCGTACGAACTAACGGGTTCAGAGGCGCTCACGTACACCCAGGTCGCCGCGATTCTGTCGGAGGTGCTCGGCCGCCCTATTCGGTACGCCGATCCATCCGCCCCACGCTTCTGGCGGCGCATGCGGCAACGCAACTATCCGGCGGCCCAGGTGCTGGTCATGATCGGCCTGTACACCGTCTGCCGGTTGGGGCTAGCGGGCCACCTGTCGGACACGCTGGCCAAGGTGCTGGATCGCCCACCAACTACGTTCTCCCAGTTCGCGCGCGACTATGCGTCGGTGTGGCGACGCTGAGTTGGCTCCTCGACGCGCCGGGCACCTCCCGGCCCGACCGCGGATTGGCAGCGCAGTAGCATGAGGGTGAGATGTCGAGACGTCATCTTCCATCGATTCCACGCTCGACGATCTGCGGGCGCCGTGTCGTGACGCTCGAGGCTGAGGATCCGTTTTTGCGCGACATCCAGGTCCTTCGTAGGTACGTTGGCGTCCGGCTGGCGCATGACCGTGAGGGCATAGCCGCCGTTGCCAGCTCAGCCTCGGCTGGAGCAGTGCAATGAAGCTGCGGCTCGCACTGGGCGCGATCCCATTCGGATTGACCATTCTCGGCCTGTACGTGCCAGCCATCAATGGACCGAACCTGTGGTTCGGTCTGCCGTCGCTGGTCGTCTGGATTTGCATGTGTGTTGTGGTGTGCACGCTCATCATGCTGATGTACGAGCGGTTGGCTGAGCCGGAGTCCGCATGACGCTCGCGATCGTGATCGCGGGTTTGCTGGTCATGACGCTGATCGGCTTCGTCGCGCGCCGCCGGCCCGCTCCCAATCTCTCCGAGTGGACAGTCGCCGGCCGACACTTCGGATCCGTCACGCTGTGGTTCCTACAAGCAGGTGAGATCTTCACCACCTTCACCTTCCTGGGCATCGCCGGACTGACGGTCGTCGGCGGGGTCGCCGCACTGTATGCCGTGTTGTTCGAGGGCCTCGGCTTTCTGGGTCTGTTTTTTCTGGCGCCGCGATTGTGGGCCTACGCGCGCGACCGGGGGCTGCTGACCCAAGCCGACTTCCTGGAGTCCATCTATCACAACCGCTTGCTGGGCACCGTATCGGCGCTCGTAACCGTGCTGTTCACGCTGCCCTATCTCCAGATCCAACTCGTCGGACTTGGGTCGATCGTGCAGCTGGTGACGGGTATTCCGGCGTCGCGGACGGTCTCGATTGTCGTCGGTGGTGTGCTGATCGTGGCGTTCATGCTGTGGTCGGGAATACGCGGCATTGCCTATCAGGCGTACTTCAAGGACGTGCTCCTGATCCTGGTCATGCTTATTCTGGCCGCCGCGATCCCGATCGGCCTTGGCGGTGGCATCGGCAATGTGTTCTCGCAGGTCCAGCAGGTCAAACCACAGACTCTGTACATTCACGGCGGCCCGTTCGACCACGTCTGGTTCCTGACGAGTCTCGGCGTGAGCGCGATCACAGTCTTTTTCCTGGCCCAAGCGGGCACGTATCCAGTCATCTACTCCGCCCGCAGCGCGCAGGCGGCGCGGCGGAACTACATCTTCTTGCCCCTGTACTTTCTGATTCTGGTCGTGCCGATGACGATCGGTTTCACCGCGCTGATCGTCCTGCAACAGCCGGTCGCTCCGGACACCACGGTGCTGGTGCTGGCGGCGCGCAGCCTGCCAGAGTGGCTGCTGGGCGTGGTCGGCGTAGCCGGCTGTGCCGCCGCACTGGTGCCTTCCGCGCACCTGCTGCTCACCATCTCGACGGCGGTGGCCAGGAACGTCGCACGTGTACAGCCGGGGCGCAGCCAGTTCCTCATCAACCACATCACCGTGATTGCTGCCACCGCAGCGGCAGTCGTCATCTCGGTGATCCGACCCGACCTGATTGCGCTGTTGGCGCTGTTGTCGTACGCGGGCGGCGTGCAACTCGTGCCTGCCAGCGCGGCTGCATTGATCCCGCGTACGGTCTGGCTACGCGCCGAGAGCCTGACGGGCGGCCTGATCGTCGGGGTCGGCGTCGTCATCGGGCTGACGGCCGAGAACGTCAACATCCTGAACATCAACTCGGGTGTGATCGGGCTGGCGTGCAACCTGGTGGTCGTCGGTCTGGCGGAAGTGGTGCTGCGCACTCTGCGCCCAACTCCCGACAAAACCCGACTGGTCGTCGCGAGCAGCAGTCGCACATGAGCAATCCGCCTGTTGCCTCCCCTTTCGGCGTCCGGCGCCAGGGTCCTGCAACGACGACTACTGTGCGCCAAGCTTCTGCACCGCTTGTTCGGCGAAGCGGCTGTCGACATATTTGCTGAGGTCAGGCGGCGACTTCACCTGGCCTGCCTGAATCTGGAAGTCAAGCTGATCCTGCAGATCACTCACGTTGATCTTCCCGTTTGGTTCGACATACCAGGCCGGGGCGGTGGTCCAGATGTTCGCGTCCTTTATTGGCGTGTACTGCACCAGCAGGTTGACCACGTCGGCCGTGCCCTGCTTGTCGTGGAACGCGGCATTCCAATCGCGCACACCGCGCAGGTAGCCGATCATGAAGCCCGTCGCGGCATCGGTGTTATTGGCAAAATCCGGAGAATATTCGAGCACCGATAGCTCGGACCCGTTCATCACTGCTCCGGCCGGCACCAGGAGTTTTGCGCCGAACTGCTGCTGCGCCTGGGTGCCAAGCGGCTCGTTGATGGTGATGGCATCCACGGCGCCGTTCGCCAGTGCGGCCAGAATGTCGGATGCGCCGAGATAGCTGACCTGGATGTCGGACAGCGACAGGCCGCTGCCCTGCAGCGCGCGAGCCATGAAGAAGTCGCCTACGTTGCCAGGCGCGCCGAGAATCGCGACTTTCCTGCCTTTCAGCTCGGCTACGGACTTGATGTTGTCCTGCGCGTTTTTACCCACAAGCAAAGCCAGAGTTGTGTCGGTGGGTGAGCCGACATGCGACCAGTCGCCCACGATGCGCAGGTCGATGTTGCGGCCCAGCGCGTTGAACGTCGCCGCATTCGGCGAGCCGCTGCCGACCTGAACTTGATTGGTCGCGAGCGCCTGGCTGGCTTCCGCGCCCGAGTTGAACGGAACTTCCTCCAGGTCAAGACCTTGCTCGGCGAAATAGCCGCGGCGATACGCGATTTCGAGCGGACCTCCTACACCTTGAATGCCTACCTTGATGTGGACGCTCGGCGAAGTTGTCGCACTCGGAGCCGCCGCAGGCGTGCACGCTCCCGCGACCACGCATGCCAGCGCGAGCAACGCAACGCAAATCCTCATCGGGTGACTGTCACATCTTCAACGTACGTGGATAACTCCTCCCATGGCTGATCCAGCGGCACCAGACGCTCATCGCTGGCGAGGCGCTCGTATGCGATGTTGCCATCCTGGCCCAGGGGTGTCTGTGCTCGTGCCGCTGCCAGCATGCGCCTTCGGTAGCGGATAATCGCCACGTCCGTTGCGCCGAGGTGCTCGCGACTGCGATTCACGATTGGGCCCATCCCCTCCGCGACCGCGAAATCCTGCGGGTTGATGCCAACCACACCCGACCAGTTGCCATCACGCATCGCGGCACGATCCTGCAGGTGTTTGTTAGCGCGGTTGCGCACCGGACGCCCGACGTGTCCACTGATTCCGAATTCAGCCGCGTGTTGGCGCCAGTATGCCGGCAACGAACCCTTGCGGTTGTAAGCAAACGTGAAAAACCAGTTGTGCTCGTCGTCGATCGGCACAAAGGCTTGCTGGACTACCACCTCACCCTGGTTCTCGGTATCTGAAGCAAGACGTCCCTGGCGGAAAGGCGGAATGAACGCAAAGCACGGTGCCACGAACAAAGTGATGCGGACGTACTTGTAGAGGTCCGCCTCCGCGTCAGGCGTGCGGATAGCGGCGTACTTGAACCCAAACGGCGTATCTACCGCCTCCAGCCGCGGCGAATGGTCCTTCGGCC
>JAFAPL010000443.1 GCA_019247135.1 Chloroflexota bacterium
TCACCGTCGCGCTGCTATCGCTGGCCGGCATCCCGCCGTTCATCGGCTTTTTTGCCAAGCTCTACCTGTTCTTGGCAGCGATCAGGGCGAACTCGCTCGGCCTCCAGCTGCTGGTGATCTGGGCCCTGATCATGTCGGCCGTGTCGCTGTACTACTACGGGCGCGTCATCCACGCGATGTGGATGGGCGAAGCGCCAGACACCGTACCCGTACGCACGGCCAGTTTCTCACAGGGCCTCGCATTGGCGGCGAGCCTCGCGGGCGTCGTCGTGTTCGGGATCTTCGCGCAGCCGTTCATCAACGCCGCAACGGCAGCATCGGCCACGTTTGGTCACTAACGACGTCGCACCGCCTGAGAACGCCGCCGAAGTCCTCGAGCGGGTGCGCGCAGCGTGGGCTTCGCTCGAATCTGCTCTGGCCGGCTTGTCCGAGGCCCAGCTCACACAGGTTGGCCCGTTCGGCTGGTCGGTCAAGGATCATCTGACACATATCGCGGCCTGGGAACGCGGTCTCACGGCCCTGCTGCGTCGTCGGTCCGCCGCCATGGGCTTTGGCATCTCGCCCGAGGAGCTCGCGCGACTGGACATCGACCAACTGAACGACGTGCTGTTCCAGCGCGACAAGACGTTGCCGCTCGGTGCGGCTCTAGACGGTGGTCGGCAAGCGCACGCCGAGTTGATGGAAGCGTTAGAAACACTCAGCGACGAGGATGTTTCGAAGACGCTCGGCGAGTACGGCGCGGAAACGCCCAATCCGGAGAAATCGCTGCTGCAGCGCATCGCCGCGGACTCGTATGCGCACTATGCCGAGCACCAGGTGTGGATCGGCGAGCTGCTCAGCGCGCTGCGCTGATCACGAGCGCTGTGTAGTCAAGAGGCTCGTGGTGCATCCATGGCGGGCTGGCGCCGTCGCGAGCCACTGATCAGCTTCGGAGTTGAAATAACTGGCGAGCCACAGCGGCAGCTAGCGATCTATGGTACGAGCGTACGTGCAAAGCATTACACAGCGGCGGTCTGAGCGACGCGCCTGAGTCGCACGAGGCGCCACGCCAGGACGGCGGCTGAAACGAGGCCGGTGATCAGCGCGATCACCTGGGCCTCCTGCAGGCCGAAGGCGACGATCACCTCCTGACGATAGAACGTCAGACCGAAGCGAATCGCCGCGTAGCCGATCGACGCCACCAGGAACGTCAGGCCAGGCGTCTTTTCGAGCTGGCGGCGAAAGATCCACAGAACGGCCAGCAGAAGGATCTCGAAGCCGATCTCGTACAGCGGGTACGCATACGTCGGCACGCCCTTCAGGTCAGCCGGGAGCAGATCGTTCTGGTTCGTGTAGCGAATCGCGATGCAGAATGGACATCCCGTCGCATCGGCGCCCCACGCGTCGCCGTTGCACAGGCATCCGACACGGCCGATCGACTGCCCCACGAGCATCGCCGGCGCGGCGATGTCGAGCAGCGGCCACGGGTCGAGCCGAGCCCGCCAGGCGGCGATGAATCCACCGATCAGTCCGCCGATGAACGCGCCGTACACGGCGATGCCGCCTTCCCAGACGGCCGGAATGAGCAGCGGGTTGGCGAGGTAGTAGTCGAGATGATCGGCTACGTGGAACAGCCGGGCGCCGATCACTCCGCCGACCACGCCCCACCCCGCGATGCCATAGACGGTGTCGGCGGGGATGCCACGCCGTTCGCCGAGTCGGCCGGCGAGCCACACGGCCACGATGACGGCGAGGGCCGTGAAGATCCCGTGCCAGCCAAGCTGGAAGGGGCCCCACTGGGCGATGATCGGGTCGAAGCTGAAGTTGAGCGTCAGCATCAGCCGGGGCTATCCGTCACCAGTTCCTGGGCAGTCATGGGAGCGGTCGATTCAGCCACGGCGAGCAGAAACAGTGCGATCACCGCCACATGCGCGGCGGTGCACCACAGGCACACGGCGCCGATCAAAAACAGCTCGATGTAGACCAGATAAAACACGCTGACAAGGCCGAGCGCGGCCCAGCCCAGCCGCAGCGGCGCGCTTCCGCCATTCAGCAGTACGAGCCAGACGGCGAACCACACGAAGCCGAGGACTGCCACAGGCACGGGCCCGATCATCGACTGCGGGCTCGTTGTCACTTGCTCGCAATTGATCACACCAGCCGTGGCACACGCGAGCGGCACCTGGCCAGAGAAGTAGTGCGTCGCGCTGAGGTACATCGAGACGAGCAGGCCCGCCACCCCGATCAGCCCGGACCAACGGGCGGTCATTGGCCAGCCGGCACCGGCGTGGCGGCCAGCGTCGATTGCAAGTTTCTGATGGTCGGACTGCCGCAGACATCGTCGGGTTGGTTATTCGTCATCGAGCAGATGGCCGCCGTCAGGACGTTGGCCGCTCCGAGAATGGCCTTCGCCTGATCGGACGTACCCGCCGGCAGCATCGCAGCGACCTGCGACTGACTCATCCCGCGCAGCAGGCCAACGTCGAAGGTGGCACCCGAGACCACGTACTGGTTGCCGAAGTCAATGAATGGGATAGAGCCAGCCGACTGCGCAGGCACATATGGTGGGCCATCGTACGTGCGCAGCAGGTCGTTCTGCGCCGGGGTGGGCGTCTGCAAGGTCTGATAGCCCGAACCCGAGCGGACGTTCGACTGCAGCTCGACGGAATTGAACTCGACGTACTGGCTGGAGTAGCTCGAGCCGACGAAGGTAAACGTCGGCGTGTTCGGATAGACGTCTTCTGAGGCCGAATGCGAATAGTGGAGATTGGCGAACGTGCCGAACCGACTCAACGCGACGATCAACGGCCAGCGCTCGCCGGCGCAGAAGGGGCAATATTCGGCGCCTATGTAGCTCAACAATGGCAGGCCGCTCGGGCCGGTCAACAGTTGCTGACGAACGGGTGTCGGCATGACCTGAGCCGAGCCTTTACCAACCTGCTCCAGGGTGCTCGGGGAAATACCCGTGATCTGCGACATGACCTCCGGCGGGACAGGGCCCTGCTCGACATTGGTAGCCGCGGACTGGGTCATGAACCTGACCGCCACGAGAATGGCCAGTACGAGCACGACACCGGCGGCGGCGAGCATGACCAACTTGCGCTGGCGCCGCGAGCGTTCCTCTCGCTCCAGCGCCATGCGCGCTTGAGCACGCCGCTCCTGTCGCGTAGGCGCAGTCGACCGCGTGGCCACGGGTCCATTCTCGCCTACTTACCCATCCGACCCCAAGATTTCGTCGAGCTCACCGATACGTCGGACGTGCGCGTGATCGTCGCGCTGTTGGCACAGCTCGAACGGATCGAAATGAATGGGCCAGAGTCCGGCGGCGCGGGCGCCGTTCACGTCGTATCGAACCGTGTCGCCCACGTACAGCGCGCGCTCAGGCGCTACGCCGATGGGCTCGAGCGCATGCTGAAAGATCTCGGCGGCGGGTTTGGCGACCTGGACCACGTGCGAATCGATGATGGCCAGCACCGGCACGCCCAGGCCTTCGCCGACCTGGCAGATCTCGCGTGTTCTGAGCTGCTCTTCGACAGTGCCGTCGGAGTTGCTGACGATGCCGAGTTTGAGGTTGCGTCGCGCCAGCTCGCGCAGACCGTCCACGGAGCCGCTGACTGGTTGCCGCCACAGGTCGCTGGTGCGGCCGCCCCAGAGCTCTTGCATGCGCTCGAGGGCTGCTTCGGTGTCCTTCTCGGGAATGCCGATCGCCTGGGCGTAGGCCTCGCGGTACTTGAGAAAGCCGGTCTCCGAGTCGGCCGTATCGAGCGCTGCGATCGCGACGAAGTGGGCGCGCTCGGCGAGGGCGTGGTCGATGCGGACGCCGAATCCACTGAGGGCTTCTGATACGACGTCGGCGTGCGGAATCAACAGGACGCCGCCCACGTCGAGAATCACGGCTTCGATCGGGTGGGCGGCTTCGACGCTTGACACTATCTTAGACTAGCCGGCGGGATGGCATTTTCCGAGATCGTCGAGCTGCGCGGCCACATCATCGACTCGTACGTCCTGCCACGCATCATGGACGAGGTCATGGACCGCGGCGGCGAGTTCGTGATCCAGCAGATCGACGTCGGCCGACGCAAAGATGAGCCCTCCTACGCCCGTATCCAGATCTCAGCACCGACGCGGGACCTGCTGGAGCTTCTGCTCGATCGCGCCCAACGCATCGGCGCGATCACCGAAGACGCGGACGTCAAACTCGAGCCGGCGCCCGCCGACGGGGTCTTCCCCGAGGGCTTCTATTCGACGACCAATCTGGACACCGCCGTCCGTCTGAACGGTGAATGGCTGGACGTGCTGTGGCCCGAGATGGACTGCGGCATCGCCGTCGAGGCCGAAGCCGGTCGTGCGTGGACCGTCGCGCTGTCCGACGTCAAGCAAGGCGAGCTGGTGGTCGTCGGTCACGAAGGCGTACGGGTGGCGCCACTGGAGCGTCCACGTACCCAGCCGCCCGTGTTCGCCTTCATGGGCAGCAACGTGTCGAGTGAGAAGCCGAAAGCGCTACTCATTCGTGAGATCGCCGAACGGCTGCGGAATATCCGCGCGCGGAACGGACGGGTGCTGCTGGTCAGTGGCCCGGTGCTGGTCCACACGGGCACGCGCGACCTGGTTGCGGGCTTGATTCGCGAGCGTTACGTCAATCTCTTGTTCGCTGGGAACGG
>JAFAPL010000125.1 GCA_019247135.1 Chloroflexota bacterium
TCCTGCAAAATGTGCAGCAGGGCGCGACGCGAATTGTCCAGGCGTTCGGCCTGTTGATGAAGTCGACGCCTGTCCTGCTCGTAGTCGACGAGGATGTGGAGCAGCGCTTTGCGTCTGTCCTCGCCGCGTCGGATCCGCACCTGCATCGCTCCGACCTGGTCCTGCAGTCGGGCGACCTCATCGATCAGAAGCGATTCCGGGGCGGTCGTCATGCGCGCCCCGTGTCTCCGCGCAGCTCCGCCAGCTCGCGCTGCAGCTTTTCGATCTCCTTTTCGAGCGCGATCATTTTGAGCTCGCGGCCGACCACAACTTCTTCGAACTTCTCGAGGTCCAGAATTTTGTCCTGCAGCTCGGCCTTGGATTCCTCCAGGTCGCGCACGACCTTCTCGTACGCGCGCATGTCGCGCAGGATGCCGATGGCGCCGATAACTTTGCCGGTCGGATCCCGCAGCGCGGACGCATTCAACGTGGTCGGGATGACCTCGCCGCTCGCGCTGCGCGGATGCAACAGCGCGTTGCGCGTAACGCCCCGCTCCACCACCTCGCGCAGCGCTGCCGTGAATTCGCGCAGCTCCTGTGAGCTGATGAAGCGCGACAGCGACTGTTCGAGCAGCTCGTCAGGCCGGAAGCCGAGCAGCTCCGAGACGGCATCGTTGGCCTGCAAGATCTTGCCCTCCAGGTCGGACACGAACACCGGGTCCGGCGCATTCTTGATCAGGCTTTCGGCATATGCGCGCGCCTTGTCGAGCTCGCGCATGTCACGCAGGATCCCGATCGCGCCGATCACCTGGCTGGAGGCGGGGTCGCGCAGCGCCGAGGCGTTCAGCGTGGTCGGGATCACCTCGCCGCTGGCGCTGCGCGGGTGGAGCATGGCGTTGCGCGTCACGCCATGTTCGACGACCGCGCGCAAGGCGGCGGTGAATTCACGCTTCTCCTTGGTGCTGATGAAGCGCGACAGCGATTGTTCGAGGAGCTCGTCAGGCCGAAAGCCGAGCAGCTCCGAGACCGCGTCGTTGGCTTGCAGGATCTTGCCCTCGAGGTCCGAGACGAACACCGGATCAGGGGCGTTGGCGATGATGATGTCGGCGTCGAGCGAGCCACGCGGCTCAGTCTGGCGTGTACCGTTGCGGCTGCGTGACGGCGCGGGCCGAAGTGTGCTGGCCATATCCTCAGGGGCACTCGTTCTGCACTAAATTTAGCTGTACCACGAGCCAGGGCGGCTGGCCCGTGGGAGGCTTGCGCAGCACGTTCCAGCCGACTGCGAAGCGCGCCTGGGTGTCCCGCCTTTACAATCAGCGCGTGGCGAGGAAGCTCGCCTTGCTGTTGGTGGCGGCCGTGGCGCTGTGCTTCGGCTGTTCTATCGCGCCCCCGGGCCAACCCCAGCCGACCGCGTCAACAGCGGCTGCCGTCGACGCGAATCCCGCCATCGCCGTCTACGACAGTAACAGCCCAAAGGTCGTCAACATCAACACCCTCGCGCTCGTTCGTACCAGCAGCGGCGTGGCGGCGCAGCCGCAGGGTGTGGGCACCGGCTTCCTCTTCGACACGGACGGCCACATCGTCACCAACGATCACGTGGTGCAGGATGCGAATCAGCTCCTGGTGACGTTCAAAGACGGCACCGCCACGCCGGGCGAGCTCGCCGGTCGCGACCCCTACCTGGACCTGGCCGTCATCCACGTGGACAGGCTGCCAGGCGGCGTGCAACCGGTCACGCTGGGCGACTCCGACAGGTTGCGGATCGGACAAACCGCTCTGGCCATCGGCTCGCCACTCGGCTTGCAGCAGACACTCACGCAAGGCATCGTCAGCGCCGTCCGCCTGCCCGACCAGGATCCGTCGAGTGGTGCGATCGACCTGCCGGCGGGCGCCATTCAGACCGACGCGTCCATCAATCCCGGCAATTCGGGTGGCCCCCTGTTCGACAGCGCCGGCAACGTGATCGGTGTGAACACCGCCATCCTCTCACAATCCGGCGGTAGCCAGGGCATCGGCTTCGCCATTCCCATCAACGTGGTCAAGCGGGTCGTACCGGACCTGATCCAGTACGGCATCTTTCGCCATCCTCAGCTTGGTATCGCCGGCTTGCCGCTCGCGACGATTGGTCGTCAGACCCGCCAGCAACTTGGTATTCCGTCGGATCTGGAGCAAGGCGTGCTGGTGCTCCAGGTCTCGGGTGGGGCGCAGCAAGCGGGCATCCAACCAGGCTCGATGTCAGGGCAGCCCGGCGGTCAACCGACGCTCACGCTCGGTGATATCGTCGTTGCTCTCGATGGGCGCGCTGTTGGCACACCGGGCCAGATCATCGCGTACATCGAAGGCAACAAGCGGCCCGGTGACAGCGTGACGGTCACCCTGGTGCGCAACGGCCAGCGGACGGATGTGCCCGTGACGCTCGGGGAGCGCCCGCAACAACCTTGATGCCCCGACGCGGCCAGCGATCCTCACGCGATCCGTGACCGTCTCGCTGTGTGCAGACGTTTGGAAGCTCCAGAAGCGCCCGCAGTGCACAATGGCCGTCTAGTCGTTCGAGCGTAAGCGGTATCCGAGCCCCGGCTCAGTCACGATCCGTTTGGGCCGCGCCGGATCAGACTCTATTTTCTGGCGAAGCTGGAAAATGAAGGACCGCAAATCATCCACGGCGTCTTCGTAGTGTGGTCCGAAGGCGCCGACGAGAAGCGCCCGCTGCGTCAGAAGCCGATCAGCATTCATGACGAACATGCGTAGCAGGTCGTACTGTGTTGGTGTGAGGTGCACGTCGCGGCCGTCGACAATCACCCGACGCCCGATCTGGTCGATTTCTATTCCGCCGGCGCGGATCACGGCTGCATCCTCGCCTTGCGCCTGGGCGCGACGGAGCGCGGCTCGAATCCGGGCAAGCAATTCGTCCACGCCGAAGGGCTTTGTAATGTAGTCATCGGCACCGGCGTCGAGCGCTTCGACTTTCTGCGGTTCGTCCACCAGCGCCGATAGCACCAGGATTGGCAGACGACTGAAGGATCGAATACGGCGACAGACCTCGACCCCGTTCATGTACGGCATTGCCAGATCGAGCAGCACTAGATCGGGCCTCTCAGAGCTTATTGCATCCAGTGCCATTGGCCCATTAGGCGCCATTCGCAGGCGGTAGCCGTGTCGCTCCAGAATGGTTCGCAAAGTCCTGAGCACGTGGGGCTCGTCGTCGACGGCCAGAATCGTGGGTTCCAGGTTATTGCGCAGCACGTGTGGCCTCTGTGGGCGGCCCGGCCGCCGGCACCGCCAGAACGAACGTCGCGCCGCCCAGGGGCGCGTCTTCGATCCAGAGGCGCCCACCCTGAACCTCAACCGCGGCTCGGGCGATGGCAAGGCCCAATCCCAAGCCCGGGCTGCTCTCATCCAGGCGTTCGTATTTCGCAAACACGCGTTCGCGGTCCCGGTCCGGTATACCTGGCCCGTTGTCGCTGACGGTCAGTCTCAGTTCGCCGTCACGAACGGTCGCGTCTATTTTCACCTGCGTCTCCGGCGGCGTATAGACTGCCACATTTTCGAGCAGGACGCTGAGCGCCTGATCGATCAGACCCGCATCGACGCGCACTGAGGGCAGGTCGCCCGGTACGCAAAAGTCTATTGGGCGCAAGCCAAGCGACGGCATCCATCGATCAAGCACGGCGGAGACCAGCTCAGAAGGTGCGATCCACCCCCATCGCGGACTGACGGAGTTCTCCAGTCTGCGCAGCGCGAGCGTCTCTGAAACGAAGCGTTCTAGACGATCCGCTTCCGCCTGGGAGCTGGATACCAGCTGTTCGCGTTCGTCAGTGGAGAGTTGAATGCTCGGATCTCCGAGCGTATACAGCGCGCCTTTGATCACTGTCAGGGGCGTCCGCAAGCCGTGCGAAACCGTTGCCATCAGTTCGTCGCGGGCGTTGACCGCCGCCTCCGCTTTGTCCCTTTGAAGCCGGAACTGCTCGTTCGAGGCACGCAAACGAGCATTCAAGGACCCCAACAATATGGCAACCAGCAAAAACGACGCCACATCGAGAATAGTCCGGGCGCTGCTCACAGCCAGCGTGTATGGCGGCAATTCGAAGAAGTAGTCGATCGCCAGAGCGCCAATGAAGGCGCAGACAAGCGCCGGCGCCAATCCCCCGTACCAGCCGCTCAGGCCGACAGCCGCCAGAAACATCACGTCCGCCATGCTGTCGTCTCCGTCGATCGGCGTGGACAGCAAGGCGACAGCCAACGCGATGAAGGAGGCAAGAAGTGCGATCACATACTTCGGTGGCGTTGCCGTCGGACTAAGAGCCTGACGTAGCACTGGCGAGGGTCTAGGTCGCATTTCGTTGCCGCGGTCGTTGACTGCAGCGCAGAATACGCAGCCGGAGAGTGCGGGACGGTGGGTGAGCGTCCTTTCTTTATGCCTTTTTTAGTTTGCGAGCAAGTCCCACCCCACACTATTCATCAAGTCGGCTAAGGCAGCAACCCGCTGTCGATCAGCCGTTGGGCAAGTATCTCAGCAGTCACCTGATGGCCCAGAGCTGTGAAGTGTTGATCGAGCGGGAGGTACAGTTGGTCGCGATCGCCTCGTACTCGAAACTCGGACAGGAGATCAAGCACCGGCAGACCTGCCGAAAGCGCGGCGGTCGCCATGTCCCGCTGCGGTCGATCCCAATCTACCTCGGCGTCGCTGAAGCGGTAGTCTGCCATGGTCCGGTTGTGTTCGTACGGCACGACCTGCCCAATTTGAGGGATCACCAGCACCATGGCGTGCGCTCCGGCCGAGGCGGCCGTGGCATTGATGTCACTCAGGTATGCGTTGAACAACGGCCAGGCAACATCCAGCCAGTACGTGTGCGGAATCTCGCGCAGGATGGTCCACTCGAAGCTGGATAGGTTCAGCTTGCGTTGATCCTTGCTGGGCGGGCGCGCACCAGGTTCGGTGCTGATGCTCGTATCTGGAGGCGGCCCGAATATCGCACCGAGCACCAATGAGTGCGAACGAGCACCGTCCCAGGCAAAGTGGCCCAGATTCTTGACGGTGATCGTCGGTGACGGATCGAAGATCCAGGCCGGGAACGGCCCGACGGTCGGGTGAACTGGTGGCGCCGCGGGAGATGGAGCCGGGCTCGGCAACGGCTGGGAAGAATCCCACGGCGGCGGCGGCACATTTACGACCACGTCACCGTTGCGCGCGAACCAGCCCGTGCTTTGCTGGACGAGTTCCGACGCGGCGGGTCCATAACTAAACCCTTTGGGATGATCGGGATCGATCGTATATCCAGCTGCCGTGGCGAGCACGTTTTCGGCGACGTCATTGCCGAGGAATGCGGCCACGATCACCAGATCCGGCTGCATCCAACTCAGGTCATCGCGAAGCAGTCCAGCCTCGTTGAAGGTCGTATAGCCGCCCACGCCGGCGTTGATCACGCGGGCCTGCGAGTAACCACGCGCCTGCAATTCCTGCTCCAGTCGTGCTGGAAACGTCTGCTCGTAAGACACCTGGCCGCCGACGGTGTAACTGTCCCCAAGGACCACGATACGAAACTCGCCCGGTGGTTTGACGGCCGGTACCTCGGGGCCTGCAAGCCCGCGGCTGTTGGTTCGCAGCACCTGGTCGTATTCACTCGTGCGGAGTCGAACGCACAGGTTCGCTCGCATCGTGTAACCGGCCCGAGGATCGATCTGAAATAGCCCCTTCTGCGTCGCCTGGGCGACGTCACTGCCCGCACAACGCGGATCTGCGCCGGCCGAGTACGGGAGCGCCGCAAGGCGTAGCGCCACTTCCGCCAGCACCCCAAGCAGCAGAACGACGGCCGTGCCAAAGCACAGCAGCACGACCATCGCTGGTGGCGCGGCGTGCGTCGACTGCGCATGCCTCGCCGGCGGACCCTCGGGGGCGGCGGACGCCAAAAACACAGGCACGTAGCAACATAACGATTGACGGTGCTCACCGCAGTGAGGAGGGGTGTAAAGAACTTATTCAGGAAAGTTCAAAACACCGTCGCGTCTAAAGGTTGTTTCGAGAAATTGCTAAATCACATCGGTCGACGCACGTCACGCCGTAGAGTCGGCCGTCGAGGCAACACTGATCTTCAAGTCTCCGCCGCGTCTTCTATTTCTTGCCATTCCGGTCCTCGCAGTTCTGCTGGTCCTTGTGTTGGTGCGTGTGGCACGCAGCCAGCCAGACGGCACTATCGTTGGTAAACACCTCACGCTCACTCCAGTCCTGACCGGCTTCAAGGAGCCAACATACGTGGCCTGGGCGCCTGACGGCAGTGGTCGAGTGTTCGTTCTCGAACGGGGCGGTGTGGTGCGCGTGGTCGATCCGACCGAAACCTCCAGGCCAACACCATTCCTCGACCTCTCCGCTGAGGTTTCGCTCGGAAATGAGGAAGGCCTCCTCGGGCTCGCCTTCGATCCACACTTCGTCGACAATCGACGGGTCTACGTCGACTACACGGCCAGAGATAGGTCTATCAACGTCGTGCAATACACTTCTGACCAAGAAAATCCGGGCGTTCTTGATCCGACTAGCGCGAGAACAGTCCTGAACATCCCGAAGCGGAGCCAGTATCACCAGGCGGGCATGCTCGAGTTCGGCCCGGACGGCTACCTGTATATCGCGGTTGGCGACGACGAGCAATCCAACCGGTCGCAGGACCTGGGTACACTAACGGGCAAGATCCTCCGCCTGGATGTTGAGTCAGCCCAGCCGTACGCGGTGCCACCGTCAAATCCGTTCGTCGGGACTGATGCACGAGGGGAGATCTGGGACTACGGTCTGCGCAACCCCTGGCGGTTCAGCTTCGATCGTCTG
>JAFAPL010000909.1 GCA_019247135.1 Chloroflexota bacterium
TCAGCTCTGCAGGGCATGTTGGAAAGGGCCAGTACCGCTGCATCTGTGGCGTGCCGAGCACAACCTTGGACAGCAATCGAACGTGAATCGAGCGCTGACGGCAGTCCAGTCCGACGCCGACTGGGTGCTGATGCTCCACGCGGACGACATGGTAAAACAAGGATGGCTCGCAAGTCTCTTGCATGAGATCGATCATGCAGATCAGCGTGTGGCGAGCATCTGCACCAGCTGGGACAACCTATTCGCCGACGGCTCCGTCGAACCGGGCGAGAACGATTTCCAAGGACCAACGCGAGTCATACACGGTACGCGGCAGAGCGTGCGAAATACGTTGCTGAGCGGCTGCTGGTGGCACATCTCCGGTTGTGCGATTCGAACCACCGCATTCGCCGACGTGGGCCCGTTCGACGAAAGCATGCCGTATATGGCCGACTGGGATTGGTTGCTCCGCTGCCTAGAGCATGGCTGGTCCATCAGCTATGTACCCCGATCGTTCGTGCTCTACCGACTGCACGAACGGAGCGTTGCCGCGGTTTCCTTGCTCGCCGACCTCGACATCTCGGAAAGTCTACGCATTGCGGGTCGCTATGCTGGACTGCTGTCCGTGCGCGACGTGGCACAATTTCACGGACGACGCGCTAGCTTCGCATTGCGGCGCATGCTGCGCGCGCTGCAGCGGCGGCAACCATCGAGACTGCGCGGTGAGCTCACGACACTAGCTTCAATTGGCCAGAACATGCGTGGTTGCCTGCGTGCCCAGTGAGAGTGTCGATCTGGTCATCGTTGGCCAGCGCGGTGGGACAAACGTCGGTGGCAGCCTGCATCGTGCTGCTGTGCGCGCGGGCACGAAGGCGCTATTTGTGGACTCGGGGCGCGCGTGGACTGCCGTGCGGCCAATCCGAATCCTGTACTGGCGCCTCGCCGGTCACCGTCCGCCGCGCCTCGGCCGTCTGAGTCGTGAGCTCCTAGATCTATGCAGTTCCGTGCGGCCGCGGTTCGTGCTGTGCACCGGCCTCGCACCAATCCATGCACTGACGCTGCGGCGCATTGGCCGCCTGGGCACGCTACGGCTCAACTATCTCACCGACGATCCGTGGAATCCTGGTCTAGGGGGCGGATGGTTTTTCCGCTCACTGCGCGAGTACGACCACGTGTTCTCGGTGCGCAGGGCGAACATGAACGATCTGGAGCAGCATGGCTGCCCCAAGGTCAGCTACATACCCTTCGGCTTCGACTCCGAGCTGGCGTGCGCCGACGTACTCTCGGTACAAGAGCAGCGTCGCTATCAAGCCGACGTCGTATTTGTCGGCGGAGCCGATGCGCAGCGCCTGCCGTACATCGCAGCTCTCGGCCAAGCTGGCTTCAATCTGGCGCTCTACGGTGACTACTGGGGTAGGGACCGTCGCACGCGATCGTTCGATCGTGGGCACGCCGACCCAGTGACCATCAGGAAGGCGACGTTGGGCGCGAGCGTGGCGTTGTGCATGGTGCGGCATGCCAATCGCGACGGACAGGTGATGCGGTCGTATGAGACCGCCGCGATCGGCGCATGCATGCTCGTGGAGGATACGCCAGAGCACCGCGAGCTATTCGGCGCGGATGGTGACACCGTCGTCTATTTCCACGACACCACTTCGATGTTGACGCGCCTGAGCGAGCTTCTGAATCGACCTCTCGAGCGCTTGCGGCTCGCCCGAGCAGTTCGCCAACGGATTCTGAGCGGCGGGCATACGTATGACGATCGGCTGCGCACCATGCTTTCCTCGGCGCGAAATCACATGGAGCACGCAAGCGTGTCATGACCTTTGTAGTTTCGCTCGGAATCGTGCTGGCCGTCAGCGCGGTAGGCGTATCGGCTCAGGATGGTCCACTCCCCGAGGAATTCGTCGGTCGATTCCAAAACTGGAGCAAGGTCCCATGTAGCGGACAGAACGATACCCAGCTGTCCTCGACTCTGGGCGGCTCGGCGTCGGACCAGTCGGCGGGAATCGGCGACGACAATCAATTCCTCCGCGATCACCTCGCGCCATTGCCAAGCGCCGTTCCGGTACCCGTCACGCGACAATCAGCGGGCATAACGAACGTGCGGCTTTCTCGCGTGCGTGAGGAAACACTCAAGACTGGTGTGCGTGTCCATGCAGCCGCGGGCTGACGTCGAACGGCGCAAGTCTCATGCGCCGTTTTTCTCGATCTGCATTCCACAGTACAACCGCACGTCGTTTCTTCTGGAGGCGTGCCGCTCGCTCGCCGCGCAGCAATTTACCGATTTTGAGGTGTGCATCTCCGACGACTGTTCGACCGACGGCCGATCGGGCGAGCTGATTCGCTTCCTCGAGCAGTCCGGCCTTGCATTTGCCTACCGTCGCCAGGCAGCCAACCTTCGGTATGACGGCAATCTGCGCACCGCGATAGCTCTTGCCCAGGGGCAGTATGCGTTTTTGTTGGGAAACGACGACGGCCTGGCCTCGAATGACGTCCTCGACCGGCTGCACGCGCACTTGATCGAGCATCCAGCAGACGTTGTCATCACCAATTACGCTGATTATTCGACTGGACAACCGTACAGACGGGTCCCTCGAACTGGGCTCGTTGGCCGTGGGCCGCGTGTCGCAATGGCTGCCTTCCGCAACTTCAGCTTCGTCAGCGGCGTCATCCTTCGAACTGAGGGAGCGCAGCCGTTTGCCACCAACCGGTGGGACGGCAGCGAGATGTACCAGATGTTTCTCGGCTCGCGGATGATCGCGACGGGTGGCACACTTTTCTACGTTGACGAAGTTGCTGTTCGCAAGGATATTGCCATCCCGGGGGAAACAATTGACAGTTACGCGGCCAGGCCGCGCCTCGACCCATGTCCGATTGTGGAGCGAAAGCTGCCACTGGTCGATCTGGGCAGACTCGTGGCGGACGCGCTCGAACCTGGTGAGTCTGCCTTCGCGCATCGGCACTCTATCGAGATGATCTTTCGGCAACTGTATCTGTTCACATTTCCATTCTGGATCGTGGAATACCGCCGCGTTCAGACGTGGCGGTACGCACTTGGCGTGTGTCTCGGACTTCGCCCGCGTAATTCGCTTGCCGGGCTCGTCCTTCCACTCGGCACACGCTTGCGACTGACTGTGCTGTTCTGGACCTCCGCGGTCGCCGCGCTGCTCGTGCCACAGCGGCTCGTCGACAGGCTGCAATCACGGCTCTATCGCGTCGCGAAAGCCACCTGATGCAACCCTCATCAGACCTCGGTAATTGGGTCGCGGTGTGGCTCGTGGCCGCCGGGATCATCGTCCTGAGCCGATACCGGCGCGGCGCAATCGGCGCTGGACTCGTAACTGCATTCGTCATCAGCTCCTGTATGGCCTACTTCTTCGGCGCCGCGATCTATCTCCTACCATGGGAGCCGACTTCGGATCCGGAGGTCGTCGCGACCGGCTTTCATCAAAGCACATATGCGTTGATTGCATTCGGAGCTGGGGTACTGTGTACGTCGGCGCTGGTATCGGTGAGGGCCCGCAGGCGGGTCACCTCCTCCGTGCTGGCGACACGCATACCTGAGGCGTACATTGTCGTCGGCCTGGCTTGTTTTTTGCTCCTCGCGCCAGTACTCGGGCGCATTCCTACTGCCGGGGCAGTGCTGTCGCAGGGCTGGGATCTGCTGGTCGTCGGACTCGGACTTGCCTGCTGGCGCGCCTGGCAAGGGCACCGTTCGGTGGAGTTCGGCCGCTGGCTCGCGGCGACCGTGTTCCTGCCTTTACTGACAGTGCTCACCCAGGGCTTTCTGGGTTATGGGGCAGGAGCGGCGACTGCCGTGCTCGCGTTCATCGGCAGCTTCTATCGACCTCGCTGGCGCGTATTTTTTGCTGGTCTAGTGCTGATGTACGCCGCACTCTCGCTGTACGTGACGTACATGCGCGATCGCCAGGACATCCGCGACGCGGTCTGGGGGGGCGAGCCAATGGGCGTTCGCATCCAGGTCCTACAGCACACACTTTCATCCATCGAGCGGTTCGACCCTTCGAATCAAGCGCACCTCGAGCGAATCGACATCCGACTGAACGACAACTACCTGCTGGGCGCCTCAGTCAACTACATACAGGCGGGGCTCGCGCGATTCACCTATGGCCAGAACCTCTGGGACGGTGTTCTGAACCTGGTTCCACGCGCACTCTGGCCGACCAAGCCGTTTGTGGCGGGCAGTGGTGACATCGTGTCCCGATATACCGGCATCCACTTCGCGGAAGGCACCTCCATCGGTGTGGGCTATGTTATGGAGGCATACATCAGCTTCGGTACCCCTGGAGTCATCGGCCTGTTCCTCATCTTTGGCATTGCCCTGACACTTGTGGATATGCAAGCTGGGCGGTCTCTGTTGGAGGGCGACTGGTTCGCATTCGCATGCTGGTTCTTACCCGCGCTGAGTCTGATGCCCACTGAAAGCTCGTTTGGTGAATTACTTGCCGGCGCCGGCTCAGCGTTCCTCGTCGCTTACCTCGCCAATCGATTGGTCAAACGCTACGTCTTCCGTTCTCCGCGTCGACGTCCCCTGCATGTGTCGGCACGCGCGTGAGGGTGCTGTTCCTCACGCCGGATGTTTTCGGCTCGTACGGCGGAATCGCGCGCCACTGCAAAATCGCGCTGAAGGCGCTCACTGCGCCAGAAACAACCGGCGTCGAAGGGGTAGACTTGATTGCGCTCATGGACCCACGCGGATCACGTCCGGAGTCGTACTATGCCGGACCGCGTCTGCGCTCGTACACGGCCTGCGGCGGCAGCCGTGCAGAGCTTCTCCGACAGACACTCTCCAGGATGCTGCGCATCCGATATGACGTTGTGATCACCGAGCACGTGAACCTTTCACCGCTGTTGCTTGTGTCGACCTTGCGAAGCCCGCGAGCACGCCGTGTGACAATTGCACATGGAGTCGACACGTGGGTACGCCTACCCCCAGTACGACGTATGGCCCTTCAGAAGTCGACCATCGTCGTCTCGGTGAGCGAATACACGGCCAACGTGACGAGCCGCGTGAATCATGTCCAGCGTGGACGCGTGCAACTCGTGTACAACTGCCTGGATCCCGCGCTGCACGCCGAATCCAGCAACGTCTCCGTCGGGCATCGTGATAACTCGATCCTGACGGTTTCTCGGTTGTGGCGCTCGGAAAATAGTAAAGGGCACTTCGAGGTCTTGCGAGCTCTGCCCCAGGTTGTCGAAGCCATACCGGACGTCACGTATCACGTGGTTGGAGACGGCGATCTTCGACCAGACCTCCAGCGTGCGACGACGGAGCTCGGCCTCGAACGCAACGTGCGATTTCTCGGATCAGTCTCGGACTCCGCGCTGCGCCAGTACTACCGCAGGTGCGCCGCCTACGTCATGCCCAGCAAGTGGGAGGGATTCGGACTCGTGTTCCTCGAGGCAATGGTGGCCGGGCAGCCAGTCATTGCGGGCGACCGCGACGCAACGCCGGAGATCGTCGGCGATGCCGCGTTGCTCGTCGATCCAGATGACGCCCGCGGCCTGGCCGACGCGATCATCCGTGTTCTCTCGGACGATGCCTTGCGCAAGCGGCTTGGCGCAGCCGGACGCGCGCGGGTGGAGTCGTTGTTTACCTACGATCGCTTCAGAGATCGTTTCCTGAGCGTGGTCTGTGGGGCCGCCGCATGCTAACCGGCCGGCATGGCGCCAAGCGAGCTCTCGCGGAACCGCTCGAGGTTGTCCAGCAAGGTAATCGCGCCTGGTGGCAAGAAACGCTAATGAACTACGATTGGCGGCACGCGGGGAATGACGAAGCGCTGCAAGCCGGCTGGTTCGAAGCGCAAGATCGTGCGTTTCTGAGCGCCGCGGCGTTTTACGCGATGGATGAGCGTCCATTCGACCGTTTTATCCGGTTTCCTGAACTGAAGGATAAAGACGTACTCGAGATCGGTACTGGAGCGGGCCTGCATGCGCAACTGCTCGCGGAAGCCGGCGCGCGCGTCACGGGGATCGATCTCACCCCCGCGGCAGTAGCGCGCACGCAGCGTCGTTTCCAGCTAAGAGAGCTACCCGGCCGATTTCTCGAGTGGGATGCCGAAGCCGATCGCCCCGAATTCGCGGAGGCGTTCGACTTCGTCTGGAGCTGGGGTGTGATCCATCACTCGGCGCGGACCGCTCGCGTGGTTCGCAACGTTCACCACTGGCTGCGCCCGAGCGGAGCATTCGCCGGTATGGTCTATCACCGTGACTCGGTCAATGCCGCGGCGCTGGTCGCGCGAGACTGGGTCTTGAAGCGCGGCGCGCTAGCGCACTCTGTTGACGAGGCATTGTGGCGCGGCACAGACGGGTACATGGCGCGGTTCTACCCTGCTGATCAGTGGCGCGATCTTTTGCTGGGCTTTTTCGAACACGCCACCGTTGCGGTGACGGGTCAAAAGTCCGACGTGCTGCCATTGCCTCGGCCATTGCGTCGCGTCTTCCTGTCGATGATCCCAGACGATCTGGCGCACCGCGTGGTTGCGCGGGTCGGGAGCTGTCTCACATTCGAAGCTCGCCCGGCCAATTACTGACTGATGTGCGGAATCGCTGGACTGATTCGGTTCGATGGGAGCGCGGCGCTCGACGGGCGCGCGATCGTGGCGAACATGGTTCGCGACCTGCGTCATCGCGGCCCGGACGACGAGGGCGTACAACAACTCGACGATGCAACCGTGTTCGGGCACACCCGGTTATCGATCATCGATTTGTCGTCCGCGGGCCACCAGCCCATGCTCAGCCCGGATCAGATGCTCGCCGTCACCTACAACGGCGAGATCTACAATTTCGCCGACACCCGCAAGCAGCTTGGCGAACGCGACTGGCAGTCCAACAGCGACACCGAAGTCATCCTGAACGCGTACGCGGAGTGGGGACCGGAGTGCATCCATCACTTCCGCGGTATGTTCGCGTTCGCCATATGGGATCGTGCACGCCGGTGTGTGTTCCTTGCACGCGACCGGCTGGGCATCAAACCACTATATTTCTATAAGACGGTCGGCTATTTTGTATTCAGTTCGGAAGTTCGCGCACTGCTAGCAAGCGGGTTGGTGCCGCGCCGGCTCGACCGAGTAGCGCTGTCGCAGTATCTGACGTATCAGTCCGTTCCGGCGCCACGCACCTTGATCGATGG
>JAFAPL010000912.1 GCA_019247135.1 Chloroflexota bacterium
CCAGACCGCGTCGAGTCCCCAGCGCACAGCGCAGTCCACCAGCTCGAAGCCTTCGTCGAAAGCTTGCGATTCAGATTTCCCGGGTGCGCGTTCGAATTCGTGGAAGATCCCGAATTCCACCGGGCGTATGCTATCGCTCCGCCCTGATGTTCAGGTGACGGGTCGCTCGCCGTTTTCGACGTGGTCGGCGCCGAGCTGGTAGAGCATCGACTCGGCATTCGCGGCTGGCACGATCTCCTCGGCATGCACGATGACGGCGGCGCCGCCATTGGCGATGTCCTGCTCGTATTCCTCCGCGAGTTTGTTCGTCAACCAGTTGCCGACCACTCGACCGAGGATTGCCCCGGGCACGGCGCCCACGCCTGCGCCGGCCAGGGCGCCCATGGTGGCACCGCTGGCGGTGCTGGCCTCGCCACCTTCGCCGCCACGCTCGCTGATCGTGTGCGTGACCTCACCAGCAGGACTTTCGTTGTCGATGAAGTCGACGGCATAACCAGCACCCGCGAACTGGTCTCGGGCCGCGCGACCGCGCTCCCGCGAATGGAAGACTCCAAGAAGGGTCCGCATGATCGCCCGGCGCGCAGCCGGCGTGCCAGCGCAACGGCGCGCCGTTGTGGCCCGCCACCCCCACCCGCCGCCCTGGATGCTCCTATGTCAAGGACACGGCTCGGGCGTCGCACATCAGGCGTCGGTACACCTCGTCTGACAGCCGTCTGCGGAGCGCACGAATGGCTTCACGCTTGCTGTTGCCGTTTGCCAGACGGCGTTCAACATACGCTTTGCCTTGCGTTGGATGGCGTAGCTGGGTGACTGCGATCCGATGTAGGGCTGCATTCACCTGCCGATTGCCACCGCGGTTCAGTCGGAAGCGCTCGGAGTTACCAGACGAGACTGGGATCGGGGCACTGCCGTTGAAGCGTGCGAACGCCGCGCGTGAGCGGAAACGCTGCACACCGGCGGTCTCAGCCAGCAGCTTGGCTGCGGTCAAGCTGCCACAGCCAAAGAGCCGCAGCAGCGTCGGCGCCAGTGGCTTCACAAGTTGCTCAATCTGACGCTCGAGCTCACGAATGCTCCAGTTCAGCTCGGCAATGCGCCACACCAGGTCGCGCGCCAGACGTGCCAGCGTGCCTGGCAGATGGGCCAACTGGTGTTCCAGCCTGCCCAACGCCGCCGCGCAGTCCAGCGTAGCCGTAGCGGGCTGCTGGCCTGGCATAAGCTCATGCAGGTGCCAGCGCAGGCGGTTCTGCATGCGCGTGCGTTCGGCGATCAGATCCTCGCGATGATCCACCAACAGCCGCAGCTCACGCTCGGGTCCATCCAGACACGCCACCGGCAGATCTGGTTCGCGCAATGCGACACGCGCCACCGCCAGGGCATCGATCGGATCCGACTTGCCAGCCACCCGCCCACTCTGTCGCGCACCAGCCATTAGATCCGGCGGCACGCGCAGCACCCGCTCGCCAGCACGCAGCAGGTCAGACTCCAACCGACGCGACACATGCCGACAGTCCTCGATGGCCCAGGTTCGTTCACCCCAGCGGGCCGCCCACTGCAGCGCCTCCAGATGCCCGCTCGGCGTCGCCGATACGGTGCGCTCAGCCAGCTGCCGGCCGTTGTCATCGACCACCACGAACGTGTGGGTCGACTTGTGCGTATCTGCGCCGAGTGTCACCATCTGCGTGTCTCCTCTCGTTTCGGGGACAGCAGGGGCCGGTCGGTGGACACGCCTGAGTTGGGGCGAAGCCACGCTCCTATCAAGTCACGCCGACCGGCTCCCGCACGTTCGGTCGGCGGCACATCGCGGGCACGCCACACCCGTCGGCGGGCACCCAGCCTAGGAGCCAACCGACCGAACATCACAAGACTACTTACTCACCCAGCCTAAGCAGAAGGCGTCACGCAGGGCGTCACGTAGGGCGTCACGTGGCCAGGTTGACCCGAGCGCCGCTGGAGGTAACTCGGACGGACCTGCGCGTCGCGGATTTAAACGTGGTGCCCGACACGCAGCTGGCGGCGAAGCCGGCTGATGCCGCGGTGCACGATCAATCGCGCGTTCTCCTGGCTCACGCCCAGTTCGGCCGCGATCTCCGGGCCAGAGAACCCTTCGATATGGCGCAGCCGCACCGCCCGCTGCTCGCGGGGCGGCAGCTTCACCAGTGCGTCCATGAGATGACCCCGCTCGTCGCCCTCCAGCGGGTCGTCCGCGGCCGGGGCAGCCACGTCCACACCGTCGAGCGACGTGTGCCCGTAGCGCTCGCGGCGCAGGACATGTCGGCGGACACTCAAGAAATGGCCAAAGACGAAGCCGCGGAATGTCTCGGGCCCGTACGCGCGGCTCATGCCGGTAGCAACGGCTGAACAGGTATCGACGATCACGTCCTCGATGCAGTGCCAGCCGTGCGCCCGAAATTCGCGACGCGCCCAGACGCGCACATGGCGCTGGAGGTGCGACCACGCCAGTGCATCTTCCGGGTTCTTCGAAAGGCGCGCGAACATCTCCTGCCAGTCCATGCGTCTGAGACTAGGCCGCACCCGAATGCGCCGGGTGTGTGCGCGCCTACCGCTCGCGTGTGAGCTTGCTTACACCCGTCGAACGTAGTGCTCAGAGCCAGGATCGGGGTCGACCACGCGGTCGAAGTGCATCCAGATCACGCGTGAGTAGCGAAAGAGCGCTGGCGCGAACGGCAGAAACAGCAGCCCACCCTCGAGAATGACGAATTCCGCGGTCCAGCCCGTCAGGCGGGCGACGGCCAGGCAGAGCAGGCTCAGCAGGGGCACGGCCAGGACGTAGCTCACGATCAGCGCGCCGGTGAAGTAGCCGTTCTCACGGCCGTACACGACCCCGCACGCGGGACACGCGAAGTACATGCTCAGCAGGCCACGGAAGACGCGGCCCTCGAAGCATCGGGGGCAGCGCTGACGTGCAATGGCGCGAAGCCGCCTCATCCTGTGCTGACCATAGCGCGTTGTGCTCGGTGGCGCGCGGAGCGTGCCGCGATGACTTACGCTTGGCTGCATGATCGCCGAGCGAGTCGCGCAACCCGAGCAGCTTGGATTCTCGAATGAGCGCCTGGGGCGCATTGACGACGTGATGCACGCTGCCATCGATGGTGGCCTGATCGCCGGCGCGGTGACGCTGGTGGGGCGGCACAGCCAGCTCGCCCAGCTGTCCGCGTACGGCCACATGGACCTCGCCGCCGGGCTCACCATGCGCCCCGACACGCTGTTCCGCCTGGCGTCTATGACCAAGCCCGTGATTGCCGTCGCCGTCCTCATGCTGCTGGAGGAAGGCAAGCTGCTGCTGACCGATCCGCTGTACGAATACGTGCCGGCGTTCAAGGACATGCACGTCGCGGTTCCCAACCCGACCTCGCCGCTGTGGACGCGCACCGCACTCGCGCCGGGCGATTTTCACCTGGTGCCGGCCAACAGGGACATCCTTTTGAGGGACCTGCTGACGCACACCTCCGGCCTTGGCAGTGCCACTGTCGGCCCCAGCCTGGCCGCCACGCAGGCCGTCCTGGGCCAGCGGGGCGGGTCGACCACCCTCGCCGATCTGGTGCCGCGCATGGCGGACGTGCCGCTGAGCTTCCAGCCAGGCACGGCCTGGGAGTATTCGGGTGCGCTTGGCTTCGACATCCTGGCGCACGTCGTCGAGATCGTCTCGGGCTCGACCATCGACAGGTTCTTGCGACAGCGAGTCTTCGAGCCGCTGCGGATGCAGGACACGTTCTTTCATGTGCCGGCGCATCGACTCCTCGACGTCGCAACGGTGTACGAGCGAGGGCCTGATGGCCTGCGGCAGGGCACCCCCGTCGGCGGACTCGCCGTTTCGACGGACCCGGACTCGCGCTATCACTCTGGCGGCGGCGGCCTGGCTGGAACGGCGGAGGACTACGGCCGGTTCGCGCAGATGCTTGCGCTCGGCGGCAGCCTGGACGGCGAACGACTCCTGGCGCGCAGGACGGTGCAGTTGATGGCCTCCAACCACATCGGGGACCTT
>JAFAPL010000958.1 GCA_019247135.1 Chloroflexota bacterium
GCCAGACACCGCGCCCGTTCTGAAACGCGCCCCACCGGCTCGCCAATGACTGTCTTTCCCGCCGCGGTGTGGCGCACCCGCCCAGGCGCGAGCACCGCCGCTCCGGCATACGTCATCCCGACCAGCAGGCGCTCGGCGCCGAGCGACTCCGACAGGGTTTCGAAATTGCCAAGCCCGTTTTGCACCGTCAACACGACGGTTTCCGGACCCACCAGGTGTCCCGCGGCGTTCGCCGCGCTGGGCGTATCGAACGCCTTCGTCGCCACGATCACGAGATCAACGGTGCCGATTTGCGCCGGGTCGTCCGTAGCCTGGACGCCGATCTGCTCCTCACCGCTGGCTCCAACCAGCCGCAAGCCATCGCGGCGAAGTGCATCGACGACCGAAGCGCGGCGGTGTATCAGCCAGACCTCGTGCCCGTCGGCGGCGAGTCGGCCGCCGAACAGGCTGCCGATGCCACCCGCACCGACGACCGCAACCTTCACGCAGTTGCGCGGAGCCAGTTGACGAACTCGCGCCCCAGCACCACCGGGTCCTCCAGGAAAAAGTCCGTCTTTGGCTGCGCCGTACCGACCGGCACGCGCATCAGGAGTGGCCCCTCTGTCTCAGCTGCCCAGCGCAGCGCGTCCTTCAGCGCGTCTTCGCTGCTCTCGACGTCGCGTGCGTCAGCCCATCCGCATGCGCGCGCGACGGACGCAAAGTCGACGTCATGCGCTGCGGTCGGCTGCCCGCCCGTTGCCAGGTAGACCCCATTGTCGAGCACCAGCAACACGAGGTTCCGCGGCTTCAAATGGCCGACCGTCGCGAGCGCGGAGAATCCCATCAATAAAGAGCCGTCGCCCTCGACGACGACAACCTTTCCAGGCCCCCGGCGTTGCTCGACGCCGAGTGCAAGCCCGAGTCCGATCGCCAGCGGTTGGCCCATAGCGTCCAGGCTGTAGAGGTGATTCGGCTTGCGGCCGACGACCGTCAGCATTTCGCGAATCGTGCCGCCGAGTGTCAACACCATCGGCTCCGAAGGAAAGGCCGAGTCGATCATCCGCAATGCTTCAGGTCGTTCGAGCATCAAGCAATCAATCAATCGATCAATCAGTGAGTTAGTCAGCCGCCCATCAGATTGACGAGCACGAACACCGGCCGATGCGTGGTCTGGGCGAGTTCGTAGCCACGACGGATGGTGGATGCCCAATCCTCCAGCGGAGTCCGTGCGTCGAGCTGGAACCACCGCACACGTGCCGCGTCCAGGAGCGCTTCGGATCGCTCGCTGATCGTGTGAATCATCGAGTTGTATTCACCCAGGCCGCCGCGGCGCGTGACCAGCGCAAAGATCGGCAGATGATATGGCTGGGGAAACGTCAGCAAGGCGGTCAGCAAGTTGCCGATGCCGTTGTCCTGGATGATCATCATCGCTCGCCGATCCGCGAGCGCCAGCCCGGCCAGGATGGACACCCCCTCCTCCTCGCGCGGGATGGGAAAAACGCGGCGGGTGGGGTTTTCGTCGAGGACGTGCGCGAGCACGAGCTTCAGCGTGCTGCTTGGCAGGTGGAGAATGAACTCGGGATCGATCTGCTCGATCCCGTCGATGACGGCTTGACTGCGCGCTTCGAATGACGCGCTCACGCTGGGACTATACCGGTGTGGCTGCGGGTCAGGGGCTGGTGCTGCCGCCGGGCGCGCCGCTGCTGGGACCGCCGGTGCTACCTGAGCTACTGCTGCCTGAGCTGCCGCCGCCTGAGGTGCTACGCCCGCCTGAGCCGCTGCTGCTCCCAGCTGAGCCGCTAGTGCTGCTACCTGAGCCGGTGGTGCTCCCACCCGAGCCGCCGCTGCCGGCGGGAGCGCCGCCACTCGGGGCGGGGTTGCCGCCTGTCGTGACGTTGATGCCGCTCGAGCCGCCGCTCGCGCCGCCGCTGCCGCCTGTGCCAGTACTGCCCGTTGCAGCGCCGCCACTGCTGCTTCCGCCGCCGCCAGAGCCGGAGAGACCAGCGGGACCAGGTGCATTGCCACCCGGGCCGGGGGCAACGCCCTGCGGCCCGATGCCGCCAGCCACGCCACCCGGGCTCGTGCTCCCCGTGCCGCCCGTGGAGCCGGTGCCGCTTGTGGAGCCGGTCCCACCTGTGGAGCCGGTGCCGCCACTCGCGCCTGTGGACCCCGTGCCGCTTGTGGAGCCGGTCCCACCAGTCGCGCCTGCGGAGCCGGTCCCGCCAGTCGCGCCTGTGGAGCCGGTGCTACCGGTCAGTCCCGTCGAGCCGGTGCCACCCGTCGCGCCAGTGCTGCCCGCCCCACCTGTCGCGCCAGTGCTGCCTGTCGCGCCTGTCGCCCCGGTCGAGCCCGTGCCGCCGGTCGTCGAACCAGTCGAGCCAGTCGTCGAACCAGTCGAGCCAGTCGTGCCCGTGGTCGAGCCACCCGTCCCGCCGGTACTTGTGCCCGTGCCGGTACCGCTACCAGTCGATCCGGTGCCGGTCGTGCTGCCCGCGCCGCTGCTCGTCGTGCCGCCACCCGTGGTGCCTGTCGTGGAGCCGGCGCCACCCGTCGCGCCACTTGCACCCGTACCGCCCGTTGTCGCGCCAGTCGCGCCACTTGCACCCGTGCCGCCCGAGGTCGCGCCAGTCGCACCAGTTCCTCCAGTCGCGGCCGACGAGCCAGTCGCTCCAGCTCCGCCGGTTGCTCCCGTTGCGCCGCCGCTCGCTCCGCCTGTGCCCGTTGCTCCCGTCGCACCAGCGGCGCCACCTGAGCCTGCCGCTCCAGTCGCACCAGTCGCTCCGGTCGCGGCTCCCGAGGACGACGCCGCGCCGCCCGTAGCGCCACCCGAACCCGCCGAGCCACCGCCGCCCGAAGCCGCCGAGCCGCCACCGATCGTCGCCGCACCCGCCGGCACAGCGGCCGACGATCCACCCGTCTGCGTCAGCCCGATCGCCAGCGCGACCGGGTTTTTCCCAACGGGAATCGTCTGCACGATGCTGTTCGAGTCCAGATCCCAGTACAGCAACTTGTCGTCGCCCGTGGTCACGTACGCGCGCGAGATCTCAGCACCCGTGGCCATGCCGAGCACGCCGGCATCCACACTCAGCGGACGAACCGGCGGCTTGTCGCCGCTCAACGACCCCGACAGGTCAACCGAGTACAGCGTGTTTGTCGATGCGACCACCAGGTAGTGACCGTCGGGTGTGGACGACAAACCGGTGAGCTGAGGACCGATGTTGATCGTCTGTTCGGGTTCGCCCGACACCTGGTCGTACGCCGTCACAGTGCCGTTCGCTGCATTGGCTACCCAGAGTCGACCGTCCGGCGTTCGCGTCGCGCCCACGGGCTGCCCACCCATCTTGATGCTCGACTGAATCGTGCTCGCCTTGTCGTCCAGAATCGAGACGGTGCCCGCGCCCGCGTTGGTCACATAGACCTGCGGTGTCGACGAGCTACCCACGGAAAACGAGATCGAGTGCGGTCCAGCTCCCAGCGGGATCGCCGTGCCGGTAGCGTGTGAAACCGGATCCAGCGACCGGATGGTTTCGTCACCATCGGTAATCACCAGCACCAGTGGGCTGGGATCGGTGGGCGGTGGACCGGCCACCGCACCTGGGCCGGGTCCGACCTCGACCGCGGCCGTTTGTGCGCTGCTGTTCACGGCGGCGATGGCCACGTTCTGACTATCGGGCGAGCCGTCGCTGGCCACCACCAGGTCCGAGTTTGGCGAGGCGCCGACCCCCGTTGGTGCCACGTCGAGCTTGACGGTCGTTGCCACAACGGCCGCGCCCACCGGAATGACCGAAAGCGTGTGGTCATCCAGGTTGGCCGTGACCACGAACTCACCCGAAAGCGGCAGCGCCGAGCGCGTCGCGACGGCTACCGGCGAGGCCGCTGCCGCGGCCGGTGCCGGGCTGGGCGACGACTCGGCCACTGGCGATGGCGACGGGCGTACAGTCGCGGCGGGTTGCGCCTGCGGCGTCGGGGGACCCGACGATTGGCCACTGCAGGCAGCAGACAACACCAGACCCAGGCCAAGTGCCGCGCCCATGAAGGGCCCGCGACGACAACGGAAGGCGTGCATGCGCGCCAGACTCACGGGCAATGACTATGCCAAGAACGCGCCCTCAGGGGCCGAAATAGCACGCCCAACGCCCGCTGCGGGCTGTGCGTGGCCCACCGCCCCCACCCGCCGCCCATGCCAGCATAAGCAGCAAGCGTCACGTAGACCGTCACGTGGGGCGTCACGTAGACCGATATGCGCGCGTCTTGTGGCGCGCGTGTTGTGGTTCGTTAGCAGTCGCTTATTCCAGACTTAATGTTGGTGGGCGACACTGAGTTCATGACGACGACGCCGGGAACCTCCGCCTCGTATCTGCTCGGCCGAGTCGGTGCACGTGCCGCTGCTGGGGTCTGGCGCAATCGCTTCGGCGTGTTGCTCGCCCTCGTGATCACCCTCGCCCTCGGTAGCTACGCGGCCCTGACCTGGTCGGGTGCCATCGCCAGTCCTGTCCCGAGCCAGTCGGCCTCGACCGATTGTGCCGACACCGCCATGGCCGCTATCGCCGACAAGTCAAGCTCTGCCGCTCAACGCGCCTATCAGTGCATGGACTCGAGCTTCCAGCAGCGTGTTCCCGAAGCCCAGTTCGTCAGCCAGATGATGGCGCAGCAGACACCTTCAACCGCGAAGCTCGCCCGCGTCGGCGAGTATCAGAACTCGAGCAGCGGCTCGACGCTCGTCTACTTCGCGCTTGACGGCGGCAATCAGAGCGTCGGCTACATCGTCTACCTGAACAGCAACGGCAAAGTCCTGCGCATCGAGTAGCCACTCGTTTGGCGAGCGCATGACGTTGCTCTTCATCGATGCGCGGCTCATCACGTGCATGGGCGCCGGAATAGAAAACGCTCCGAGGCGATTGCCCCGGAGCGTTTGAACGTTCGGAAAGGTGTCCGGTCGCTTAGCCGGCGCGCTGTGTGTCGCCCTTGAACTCCTTGCCTGCGCCACGCGCGCGCTCGTCTTCGTCACCGGTCAGCTTGCCGATGCCTTGCTCGAGCTTGCCGGCTGCCTGGTCGGCGGCACCTTTCACCTCGCGCTTGGCGTGAGCGGTTCCGGCTTCGCCGCGGCCTTCGGCCTCCATCTCACTATCGCCGGTGACCTTGCCGGCACCTGACTTGAGATTGCCCTTCATCTCGTCGAGTCGATCGCCCATAGTGCTTGCGACCTCCTTACGCTGTATCCCCAGACGCAAGATACGGGCCGCCATCGTGTGCCGCGTGCATCACGGCATCTCGCCGCAGCAGCCCGAGCAGGCGCCCATCGCCTGTGGTGACTAACACGCGCTGCGCCTTCGTCCCGCTCAGATGCTCGGCCATCTCGTGCACGCTGACGTTGGGGCGGTACGTGCTCGGCGCCGGATCCATGACGTCGTCGACGAGAGCCTCAGCCGGGCTGTCTGAAAGAGCCTTGCCGCGCAGGTCGCCCAGCACGACCTCCTCAGCATTGACGACCACGCACAGGTCACCGTCGCCCGCGAGCCGCGAGCGCACGTCGCCCACTCGCTCGCCGAGCCTGCAGGTTGCGACCGGCTGCATCACGCCCGCGATGCGCGGCTCGCTGGCCAGTCGGCCTTCGGAGGCGAGTCCGTTCGCCAGCCAGTCAACCTTGCCGGCCGTGTAGCGCCGAACTGACGAGAAATCGAGCGTTTCGAGCCGCCACGCGGCTCGTGCACTCATGTCTCACTCGTCGTCCTGGCAGTAGACGATGACGGGGCGCTCGCGTGAAAGCGCGGCCTCCACCGCCCGTGGGTGCATCTCCTCTAATGGCAGGCTGATCGCGCCGGCGATGTGCTCGTTGGCGTACTCCTCACTCGGCAGGACCTCCACGAGCTGCGCGCCGATCGCCTGGAGGCGCTGGACCTCGGCGCGGTTGACGTCTACTGGCATATCGACAAGCTCGCGCACGGCATGTGCCACAATAGGCACTGATGGTCAGCATGAGTGGTGGTGGCGGCGGCGCTGACCTGGGCAGCCCGACCGGGATTGTCGCCCTGCTGGTGCTGGCCGTGATCGTCGTCGCTGCCTGGTGGGTCTTCAACCGCTAGCCAACGCCCGGCACGGATCACAATCGCAGCACGGCCTTCAGCCGAGTTGTTCGTACAGCGCGCGGAACCGGGCCACGCAGCGCTCCAATCCGAAGTCACTCAGGATGCGCTCGTGCGCTGCCTCACCGAGCGACGCCCGGCGGTCACCATCGTCGAGCACCCTCAGCAGCGCATCCGACAGTTGCTCCGCCGGCGCCGCCACGGCGGCAGACGGCGCCAGCTCAGGCACAACGCCCACCTGCGTGCCGACCGTCGCAACCCCGCACGCCGCGGCTTCCAGGACGACCATGCCTTGAGCTTCATGAACGGAGCTCAGCACGAACACGTCGGCCTGGCCGTAGGCACGCGGCAACGCCGCATGGTCCGTCGCGCCGCGGAACCGCACGGCATCAGCCACTCCCGAGCGGATCGCAAGTTGCTCGAGTGATCGACGCAAGGGTCCGTCGCCGACCACCTCCAGGCTCGCGTCGGATCGGAGACGGCGTGTGTTTGCGAAGGCCCGCAACAACGTCGATTGATCTTTGACGGGCACCAGGGCTCCAACGTGCAGCAATCGGGCGCCAGGCTTTTTGGGGGCACAAGAGAAGCGAGACAAGTCCACACCCAGCGGCGCGTAGGCGACTTCACACCGGGCGTGCCGCGCCACCGACAGGACCTGCTGCATGGAGCCGGCCGAAAGCGCAGTTGCCAAACGCAACGCGGCAGCCACTTTCAGGCGTTCCCAGGCTCGGAGCTGGTCGCCGTAGCCGATGTGTGGCAGCCGCGCGAGCTCGCCACCCGCCACGCTGACCAGCACGGGGACGCGCAGCAGCCGGCCCGCAACGGTTGCCAACAGTCCACTTTCTGTAGC
>JAFAPL010000988.1 GCA_019247135.1 Chloroflexota bacterium
GCGATGTCGAACTCGGCCGACAACCTCGGCGAGTATTGCGGCACGGGAGCGTGGATCAACCTCGGTCCGTACATCAAGCGAGACCACGTAAACCTGAGCTTGTTGCCACCCGCGGTACAGCAGTTCACCGAGTTCAAAAGTGACCGATGCGCGCTCCCGGACCTTGCCGATGCGTATGGCCTCTACTACAACAAGGCGATGTTCGCCCGTGCGGGGATCATCTCACCCCCGAAGACGTTCACGGAGCTGACGCAGGACGCCGAGAAGCTCACCCAGTTCAACCCGGACGGCTCGATCAAGGTCGCAGGCTTCGTCCCGACGAGCACTTTCTACGAGAATCCCGCCGCGCACTTCGCGCCGCTGTGGAACTTCCACTGGGACGAGAACGGCAAATCGTCGCTCGCCGGCGACCCCAGATGGGCGGCGTACCTTCGCTGGGAGAAGCAGCTGATCGACTTCTACGGCAATACCAAGCTGACGAAGTTCCTGGCCGGCGTCGGCCAGGAGTTCTCGCCGAGCAACGCCTTCGAGACCGGCAAGATCGCGATGGAGATCGACGGCGAGTGGCGCATGCAGTTCATCAAGTCTGACGGCGCGAAGATCGACTACGGCACCGCGCCGATGCCTGTCGACCCCGCGCAGCCGAACCTCTATGGCGCCGGCTACACAACCGGCAACGTGATGGGGATTCCAAAGAATGCGGCACACCCGGCCGCGGCGTGGCTGCTGGCGAAGTACCTCGCGTTCAACACCACCGCGATCGAGCAGTTCGCCAACAATCTCGGCAATGTCCCGACGCTTCGCCCGGCGCTGTCGGATCCGACGCTCGCCGGCGATCCGCACTTCGACACATTCCTGAAGATCTTCGACAATCCGAACACCGCAACCGACCCGATCACGGCGATCGGTTCCGCGAACCAGACGATGGAAGCCAACTTCCAGCAGAAGTGGGAAGCCGGGTCGATCCCTGCTTCAGGTCTCGCGTCGGCGCTGAAAGGCGTCGACCAGCAGATCAACGCGCAGGTTGCGAACTCGACCGCCGGACAGAGCGCTCCGTGAATCCGTCAGCGAGGTTGGCCCACGGTGAGCACCACACCGCTCGCAAGTAGCGCGGCGTCCCTGCCACCGATCACGCCCGCCCGGCGTCATGCAAGGCGCCGGGCTGCCTGGCGGCGGCGCCGCACGGTGCTGCTGTTCATGAGTCCGTGGATCGTCGGATTCGGCGTGTTCTTCGCCTATCCGATGCTCGACAACCTGTACCTCTCGTTCACCCACTACGACCTGCTGTCGAGCCCGGTGTGGATCGGTCTGAGGAACTACCAATATCTGTTCGGCGGCGATCAGCAGGTGTGGCCGGCGGTCTCCAACACGCTGTGGTTCCTCGCGATCGCGGTGCCGCTTCAGGTCCTGTTCGCGTTCGGGATCGCGATGATGCTCACCCGAGCGAAGCGGGGAGTCGGGATCTTCCGCACGATCTTCTACTTGCCGACGCTGACGCCAACCGTCGCGGCGACGCTCGGATTCGTATTCCTGTTCAACCCGGCGACTGGGCCGGTCAATGTCCTGCTGTCGAAGATCGGCATCAGCGGGCCGCTTTGGTTTCAGTCCCCGCAATGGGCTAAACCGTCACTGACATTGCTCAGCCTCTGGGGCGTGGGCAACGCCATGGTGATCTTCCTCGCGGCGATCCTCGACGTCCCGAAGCACCTGCATGAATCTGCACAGCTCGATGGCGCGGGCGCGCTGCGCCGGCTGTGGTACGTGACGTTGCCGAGCATCAGCCCGGTGATCCTGTTCTCGATCGTGATCGCCGTGATCCAGGGGCTTCAGTACTTCGACCAGGCTTATGTGGCGAGCACGGTCGCCGCGCCTGGCCACCTTGGTAACGCGGGTGACAACTCCGCCGAGGGACTCGGTTATCCGCAGGGCTCGACATTGTTCTATCCGCTGCTCCTCTATCAACAGGGCTTCAGCTACTTCAACATGGGCTACGCAGCGGCCCTGTCCATGCTGCTGCTGGTGATCTCACTGGCAGTGACACTGCTGATCCTGCGCCATTCGAGCCGCTGGGTTCATGCTCAAGGAGGTGTCAGGTAAGTGGCGACCGCGGTTGAGGTCGGCGTCCCGCTCGTTCGCCGCAAGGTCGCCTCCTCGGTCAGGCGCAAGCGCATACTGATCGCGGTCGCAGACCACAGCGTGCTGATCGTGCTGTCGATCATGTTCATCGCGCCGTTCGTGTTCATGGTGCTGACCGCGTTGATGACCAACGCGCAGTCGCTGACCTCGAACTTGTGGCCCCATCCATTTCAGCTGCGCAACATCGTCAACGTGTTCAACCAAGCGCCGATGCTGCGCTACGCGACGAACACGTTCCTGTATGCGACGCTGGCGACGATCGGCCTGGTGCTGTCGAGCGTCCCGGTCGCCTACGCCCTCGCCTGCCTGCGGTGGCGGGGGCGCAACCTGGTGTTCATCGGCGTTCTGGTGTCGATGATGCTGCCCCCCCAGGTGACGATCATCCCGGTTTATGTGATGTTCGCGCACCTGCACCTGGTCGGCACGATCTGGCCGCTGGTGATCCCCAACTGGTTCGGCGACGCGTTCTCGATCTTCCTCCTGCGCCAGTTCTTCCTGACGATCCCGATGGAGTACGTCGACGCGGCACGGGTCGACGGCTGTGGCGAGCTGCGAATCATGGTTCAGGTGATCGCGCGCTCGGCGAAGCCCGCAATCGCGGCCGTGGCTTTGTTCAGCTTCCTGCTGTGCTGGAACGATTTCTGGGGACCGCTCCTGTACACCCTGCAGAACCCAGCCCATTGGACGCTGTCAGTGGGGCTCGCGCAGTTCCGCAACATCTACGAGGTCAACTGGAACCTCGTGATGGCTGGGACCGTCGTGTTCATGGCGCCGGTGATCGTGCTGTTCTTCTTCGCGCAGAAGGCGTTCGTCGAGGGGGTCACGCTGACCGGGGTGAAGGGATGAAGCTCGCGGTCATCGGCGCCGGCTCGACCTACACACCGGAGCTGATCTCCGGTTTGATGCGCGAGCGCAACGTGATCGACGTGCGCGAGCTGGTGCTCCACGACATCGACGAGGAGCGCAGGGACGTACTCGGGGGACTGTCGCGCCGGATCCTCGAGCGACAGCGCTACGCCGGCTCCGTCGAGGTCACCGGCAGCCTGGAGCTTGCGCTCGAGGGTGCAGACGCTGTGCTGATCCAGATCCGGGTCGGCGGTCAGGCCGCCCGGCTACGCGACGAGACGATCCCGGCGGCATGCGGTTGCGTCGGTCAGGAGACGACGGGCGCGGGTGGGCTGGCGAAGGCGATGCGCACGGTACCGGCGGTGCTCGAAATCGCCGAGCGTGCGCGGACCCTGGCGG
>JAFAPL010001004.1 GCA_019247135.1 Chloroflexota bacterium
AGCGGCGGACTGGTTGTCGTCGGCTCTTATCAGCCGTCGAGCAGCCAGCAATTGGCCAGCCTGCTCGAGGACCGGAGCCTGCGCTCCCACGCCTTCGAAATCGCCGTGGCCGACGTGCTTGGCGGACGCTGGTCGTGCGACGATCTCGCCCAACAGGTAGACCGCGCACTCCAGGCCGGCGAACTTGCGGTCGTGCACACCAGCCGCGAGCTTGTGACAGGATCCGACAATCTGGCGATCGGTCGACAGATTACCGATTCGCTGATCCAGACGGTCCAGGCGTTGCGGACACCGCCGCGCTTCGTCATCGGCAAGGGTGGCATCACCAGCCACGAGGTTGCCTACCGCGGACTGGGTGCGCTGCGCGCAATGGTCCTCGGCCAACTGCAACCGGGTGTCCCGGTGTGGCGGCTCGAGGCTGGCCCGAACTTGCGTCACGGCGATATCCCTTATGTCGTATTTCCAGGCAATGTTGGAGGCCCGACGAGTCTGCTCGACGCGGCCAAGACCCTTTCTCTCACCGGAGCTGAAACATGAAACTGGCGTACATGGTCGCGACGCCTGAGCTGAAACGAATGCCCATGGCGTGGGTCGGCGAGTACAAATCGACATTTCCCAAATTGGCTGAAATGGGCTACCAGGGCGTCGAGCTCCAGGTGCGCGACCCGCAGGCATTCGACACCGCCGGCCTGGGGTCCTGCGCCCGCGAGCTCGGACTCGGAATCGCCGCGGTGAGCACGGGCGCTGTCGGTTCAGAAGATGGGCTGTATCTGATGAGTGCGGATCCGGACATCCGTGGGCGAGCCATCGAACGCTACAAGAGCGTGTTGCAACTGGCTGGCCAGTATGGCTGCGACGCGAGCATTGGCCGGTTCCGTGGCATGCTGGCGTGGGGTCCGGACCGCCAGACGGCATTCGGCTGGTTTCGGGCGGCACTGGATCAGCTCGTGCCCATCGCCCAGCAACTTGGCATTCGCATCGTACTGGAGCCGCAGATGCGGTTCATCGGCGACTCGCTCAACACGATCGCCGAAACGGTGGAATTCATCCGCGGCTACGGCAGCGATGCGCTCGCCTTCGAAGGCGATACCTTCCACCAGTCGATGGAAGAAAAAAGCCTGGTGGCTTCGATTGTCGCTGGCAACCGCAGCGGCAAGATGACGTACTACCAGGTATCCGACTCCAACCGGCTCGCGCCGGGCTGGGGCCACCACAACTGGGTCGACATCGTGGAGGTCCTGCGCGCGACCGGATACGACGGCTGGATCAGCATCGAATGTAACCAGCAGCCGGACAGCGAGTCGGCGGCGCGGCGAGCATACGCGACACTGGGTCCACTCCTGTGAGCACGACCGTGGCGCTGGTCCACGCGGTCGTGCCGGCCATGGCGCCGATGCGGGACGAGCTTACACGCGAGTTGCCGGACGTGCGGGTGGTCAACCTGCTCGACGAGGGACTGCTGACCGAGGTGGAACGCCGCGGAGGTCTCACTTCCGAGTGCGCCGACAGGCTGGCGACCGTCGTTCGTCTTGGTGTGGATGCCGGCGCCAGCGCAATCCTGCTGACGTGTAATGCGTACTCTCCGATCGTCGGGGACATCCAGGCGCGGTTTCCGGACGTGCCAGTGCTGGCCGTCGACCAGGTGATGGTCGACGAGGCGGTCGCGCGCGCGACTCGCATTGGCGTGCTGGCTACCGTCGCCGCTGGCCTGGAGCAACAGCGGACGTCATTGCTGAATGCCGCCGAGCGCATGCGCAAGCACATCGAGATCGTCGCCAGTCTGCACCCGGACGCCATGGCTGCACTGGCTCGAGGGGACGCAGACACGCACGACCGCATTCTGCTCGAGGCGTTGCCCCCGCTCGCGGCACAGGTCGAGCTCGTACTGCTGGCGCAGGCCAGCATGGCTCGTCTTGCGCCGAAACTGCCGAGGGATCTGCCGGTTGCGGTGCTGACGAGCCCCGGCCTGGCGGTCGAACGCCTGCGCCAGGTGCTGACGGCAAGGAACCCGTCGCCCAGCGCGCCTGATTCCGTCTCGCGGAGGCCGCCCTGATCGTAGGTGGCAGCTTTTGGCACCCCCTCGGCAGGTTGTGGCACGTGCACACGCATACGCTCGGACCATGAGCACCATTCGACGCATCTATGCCTACCTGCTCGCGTTCGCGGGGCTTGGGATGCTGGCTGTCGCGACCGTCAACCTGGGCCAGCTTGTTCTCGAGTTGCTGCTCCACGCGCCATCGGCGGCTACCGCCCAACACGTGCGCGAGACCGTCTCGATCGACGTGGCGGCGATGCTCGTGGGCCTGCCAGTCTGGCTGGTGCACTGGCGCTGGACCGAGCGCTGGGCGCAGGGCGATCCGCTCGAGCGCGCCAGCACGCTGCGGCGCCTCTATGTGTACGCTGTCCTGGCCGCCGCGGGGTGGGCGCTGGCCTGGTCGACGCACCAGGTCGTGTACGCGGCGGTTTCTGCGCTCAGAGATCCCGTCCTCGTACACGACGCGCTTGACCAGTTGCCCGCGCTCGCCGTCGCTGCCCTGCTCTGGATTGGGCACTGGCGCATCGCCAGCCGCGACCGGGATCTGGTCGGCGAAGCTGGCGGCGCGGGCACGCTGCGGCGGTGGTACCTGTATGCCGCCGCGTTCCTCGGGTTCGTCGGCCTGCTTGGCAGCGCGAGCGGACTCCTGGAATCGCTATGGCGCGCGACGACTGGCTCGACCCGCCAGCTCGAGATGGCCGCGCCGCTGGCGGGTGTCGTTGTTGGCGTCCTTGTGTGGCTGGCCCACTGGGCCGTGCTGCCCGGCCGCATCGGCGAGGATGCCAGGCGCGAGGACGGACAGGCGGTCCTTCGGAGCGTGTACCTGTTCCTGTCGCTGAGCGTGGGCGTGATCGGAGCGCTTTTCGGACTGAGTCAACTCCTGTACTACGCCGTGGCGCGTCTACTGGGCGTGCCGACACCGGGCGGCGTTGGCGGCGACCTGCTGCAGGCTGCCGCTGGCCCGGGCAGCGTCGCAATTGTCTTCAGCCTCGCCTGGGCCTACCACCGGCGCGCGCTGCGTCAGCAAGCGGCCGCTTTCCACGAAGCGCCGCGCCAGGCCGGCGTCCGCCGTCTGTACACCTCCATCATTGGCCTGATCGCCCTCGCCGCCCTCGCGGTTGGTGTCGCCGGCCTGCTGTGGACCGCCGGTGACCTGGTCTTCAATTCCGCGGCCGCAAACACCGGCGACCGCTGGCGCAACAACATCGCTCTGTTCTCGACCTTGACGGCCGTCGGTCTGCCGATCTGGCTGCTTCACTGGCGGGCGGTCCCCGGCTCGGACGCGGACGTCCGCTCGCTCGCGCGCCGGCTCTATCTGTACCTGGCCCTGATCGCGGCCATGCTGAGCCTGGTTGGCAGCGCTGCGCTGGCGCTGTATCGGGTCATCAGCCTGCTGCTCGGCGAAAGCTCTACCTCCGCCGTCTTGACGGATCTGATTCACGCCCTGGCGGTGGCCATCGTCGCGGCTCTGGTGGCGGCTTACCACTGGCGCATTCTGCGCGCCGACGCGCAGCGTAGCTCCGCGCCGGCAACACTCCAGTCGGAGGCGCCAGCCGAAACACGCGTGACACTCCAGATCCGCGCAGCCACCCCTGTGGCCCTGGAACAGGCGATCGCCGCGCTTCGATCGACGGGCGTGGAGGTCTCCGTTCTCGGCTTCGTTGACGCCGCTCGAGCGGCGGACTAGCGTAAGACGCGGAGCCCGACCAATGCCCGTACAACAACCCTCGCTCGAGGTCCTGGCGGCGATCGCTGACCAGTACGGCTTCGAAATTCCGCCCGACCGGCTCGCCACGTTTCAAGCGCTGATCAACTACACGCTCGGTTCCTACGCGCGAATCGACCAGTTGACTGAGCCGAGCCTGGCGGTGAAGTACCCGCGCCTGCCGGGCTACCGTCCGTCACCCGAACAGAACCCGCTGGGCGCGTGGTATTGGAAAACGACGCTGACCGGCGCGCCCGACGGTCCACTCGCAGGCAAAACCGTCGCAATCAAAGACAACGTGTGCGTGGCCGGCGTCCCGATGATGAATGGGACGGTCACGCTCGAGGGGTACATTCCCGACGGCGACGCCACCATCGTCACGCGCATCCTGGACGCCGGTGGAACGATCCTCGGCAAAGCCGTGTGTGAGAGCTTGTGCTTTTCGGGCGGGAGTCATACCAGCGACACCGGTCCGGTCCGCAATCCCTACGACCTGTCGCGGACAACCGGTGGCTCGTCAAGCGGCAGCGCGGCGCTGGTCGCGGCCGGCGAAGTCGACCTGGCCATCGGCGGAGACCAGGGCGGCTCGGTCCGCATTCCTTCTTGCTGGTGCGGCACATATGGACTCAAGCCGACGTACGGATTGGTCCCGTACACGGGCGTATTTCCGATCGAGCTGACGCTGGACCACGTGGGTCCGATTGCTCGTTCAGCAGCCGATGCGGCACTGTTGTTGGACGCGATTGCTGGACCCGACGGCCTGGATCCGCGCCAGTCCGGCAGTCTGGTCGCCGGCCGGTATGCCGATGCGCTGACCGGGGATCTGCACGGCCTGCGCATCGGCGTCGTGTCCGAAGGGTTCAACTGGGGCAACCTCTCGGAGGCGGACGTCGAAGAGGCCGTACGCGACGCGGCCGGTGCGTTCGAGCGTCTTGGCTGCAGCGTGAAGGAAGTCTCGATTCCCTGGCATCGCGACGGGCCACACGTATGGAATGCCATCGCCATCGAAGGCGCGACCGAGTTGATGGTCGCCGGCAACAGCATGGGTACCAACTGGAAGGGCCACTACACCACCAGCTTGTTGGACGTGTACGCGCACGGGCGGCTCGCGCGTGGCCGGGACATGTCGGAGACCGTCAAGCTGACCGTGTTGCTCGGACAGTACATGCAGGACACGTATCACGGTCGCTATTACGCGCGGGCGCAGAATCTGGCGCGTAGTCTGGCCGCCGCGTACGACACGGCGCTGGCGGAGGTTGACCTGCTGGTCATGCCCACCTTGCCGATGAAGGCGACCCGGATTCCGGAGGCCACCGCCGCGCTGGAGGAGTACGTAGGGCGAGCGTTGGAGATGATTGTCAATACGTGCCCGTTCGACGTTACCGGCCACCCCGCCATGAACGTGCCGTGCGCAATGTCGGGCGGACTGCCGGTCGGCATGATGCTCGTCGGGCGACAGGCTGAGGACGCGACGGTGCTGCGCGCGGCGGATGCTTTCCAGCGCAACGTCTTCAGTCCACCTCCGCCGCCCGCCGTGCGCGCCACCGAGCCCGCGATCGCCTAGCGCGTCACTGACCTGGGGCCGGTTGCTGGGTCTGCCGCGGCATCGGCACGAGTGCTCTAACCCGATCCTACTCCACGCTCGCGTGTCGAACCCTTGCGCAGTGTGCTGACGAGCTCTTGGGCCCATCGTCGCCCATTCGGGAATCGGTCGGATGCGT
>JAFAPL010001065.1 GCA_019247135.1 Chloroflexota bacterium
CATCGCAATCTTCAAGGCAGCCGTAGCCGAATTGCCGGTGGCTCCGACCGAGACATTCATGACGGCGGTATCGCCCGGTCAGCTGTGGCTGAACTTTCGCAACGAGCACTACGCGTCGGATGACGAATACATTTTCGCGGCGGCGGCGGCACTGCATCACGAGTATCACGCGATCGTCGAGGCCGGTCTCATCCTCCAGATCGACGACCCGAGTCTTGCGATGGGCTGGAATCGCATCGAGTTCGCGGACCGCTCGTTCGCGGATTATCGACGTCAGGTCGAGCAACGTGTTGAGGCGATCAATCTCGCGCTCGACGGTATTCCAGCGGATCGCGTGCGGCTGCACGTGTGCTGGGGCAACTCCGAAACGCCGCATGTTCGTGACCTGCCGCTCGCCGAATTGATAGAGGTGCTGTATGGCGTGCAAGCGAAGGGGCTATCGGTGGAAGGCGCTAATCCGCGCCACGGCCACGAGTGGCAGGTCTTCAAGACGCATCCGCTGCCGGACGGGAAGATCCTGATCCCAGGCGTAATCGATACGGTTACGAACTTCGTCGAGCACCCTGCGCTCATCGCGGAGCGGCTCGGCCGCTATGCAAGCGTGGTGGGCAAAGAAAACGTGATAGCCGGCGCCGACTGCGGTTTTGGCACGTTCGCGGGCGATCGCCCACGCGTTCACCCGACGATCGCCTGGGCCAAACTGCGCGCGTTGGTGGAAGGCGCCCAACTGGCAACGGAGGAACTATGGTGAGGCGTGTCGTACCGCGAGGGCTGCTGCTCGCATTCTCGACTCCGCCCGACGGGCAGGATGAGGCCTTCAACGCCTGGTACGGCGACGAGCACGCGCCGGCCCGGCTGACAGTGCCAGGCATCTTGAATGCGCGACGCTATGTCACTGCCGCGGACGAAGAGCCGCGCTACATGGCGCTCTATGACCTGGCGTCGCCCGATACGTTGAAAGGTCCGGAGTATCGACGTCTGTACGAACAGCAGTCTGAGCGCGAAAAAGCCATGATGGCTGCCATCCCGCTGCTGGATCGGCGCGTGCTGCGTCTGCTCCTTGACTGTGAGCCGTGGACGGAAGACGCGCCTTATCAGATGACGGTCTCGTTGCAGCCTCCCGACGGCGGCGAAGACGACCTGGTGGCCTGGTACCGCCAGGAGCACATGCCGATGCTGCTCGCGGTACCAGGCTGGCGTCGCGTACGGCTGTTCGAGCAGGTCGATGGGACTGGGCCGCGCTTCACAGCCGTGCACGAGCTCGAATCCCCGGCCGTGTTCGAAACGGCCGAGTATCGTGCGGCCATCTCGACACCCTGGCGCAATCGCATCATCGACAGCGTCAGCCGACGCGAGCGGCGGATCTTCAAGCTTCTGCAGACGTTTCCGCGTCCGGCCTGGGGTCAACCTTAGGCGAGGGCCAGTACGGCCCGGTCGTGCCGACCAGGCCACCGCGATTTGACTGCTACTCGCGGACGCCGCTCTTTTCCGCCGCGTCGATCGCCTCGCGCAGGCTATCGAGCAGCGCACGGCCGGAATCAAGGTCCATCTCCAGTGCGACTCGGGCACCCACGCCTAGAGACGGGTTCACGAAGTCGAGCAGCAACGCGTGCTCCGCCTGCGTATGGCTGGCGTGGTCGAAGCCGACGGTCGCCTGGACAACTGGGAACCAGCCCGTATCACCTTTCCCCGAGCCGCGAATCGGCGTCGTCATACAGATGTTTGTGCACATGCTCTTCTAATCGTCCTTGAAGGCTACTGAGTGTTGCGCAATGCCGCACGCTCCCCATGGGGTTGCAGGGACCCACGGCGCGGGCTCGCGCCCGCTTGGGAGCCTTGAGGCGCAGCCCCTGCCCCCCGGAGGGTTACTTGACCCAAGCGTCTGCTGCAGCGTGGCCGCGCATTCCGCATAGCTCATTAAGCGGCCAGGTAGCGTTCGAAAAATCCAAACACTTTGTTCCACCCATCCATCGCCTGCTGCTGTCGATACAGCGGCGTGTGGTAGTAGAAGAAGCCATGCCCGGCCCCGTCGTAGCGGTGGAACTCATACTGTTTGCCGTTCTGCTTCAGCGCAGCCTCGTGCTGGTTCACCTGGTCAGGCGTCGGCGACTGGTCGTCGTTGCCGAACAACCCGAGTAGTGGCGCATTGAGGTCTCTGGTGTAGTCGATCGGCGCAACCGGGCGCTTGTCGTTCAACTGATCTTGCGGAGCGACCACCCCGCCGCCCCACAGGTCGGCGACTGCATCGAAGCCACCGGCGCGTGACGCCGTGAGCACCGCGTGCCGGCCGCCTGAGCAGGTGCCGATGATGCCGACTTTGCCGTTGCTGGTCGGCTGGGCGCGCACCCAATCCCGACCTCCGGCCAGGTCGCCGACGGCGCGATCGTCCGGGATGCCGCCTGCGGCACGGACTTTGGCGGCCACGTCGTCTGGCGTGCCATGACCTTCACGGAAGTACAGGTTCGGGCAGATCACGTTGTAGCCATGCGTGGCGAGTCGACGCGAGAACTCCAGGTAGAACTCATCCCAACCAGGCAGGTGGTGGACTGCCACGATGCCCGGATAGGGCCCGTTGCCATCGGGACGGGCGACATAGGCGTTGATCTGGTCGCCATTGGCGCCCGTGATCGTCGTCGGTCCAGCCACTATGCCAGGGGGAGCATCAGTCCTGAACGAGTTCCACATATGCCGTCTACAGTACCAACTCTGTACAACCTTCGCGGGAGCTGTGCATGACTGGCAATGGGCGTGCAGCCGTGTTTACTGGCACCGGCAAGCCTTTCGAAATTCGCGAATACCCGGTCCCGGAACCGGAACCAGGCGCGGCCGTAGTCCGCATGACCCTGGCCAACGTGTGTGGCTCGGATCTGCACACCTGGCGGGGCGAGCTGGATCCGGCCAAACGCGGGCGAGCCATGCCGATCCACCAGGGACACGAAGGCACCGGCCGCATCGAGTCGCTCGGCCCCGGCGTGGCGACTGACTCCAACGGCGAGCCTTTGCAGGTTGGCGACCGTGTGGTCTTCGCGTACTTCTTTCCCTGCGGACGCTGTCGTGCTTGCCTCAACGGCAAGGAATGGACGTGTCCGCGGCGCATGCACCCGCGGGCCACCTCTTGTGAGGTGTGGCCGCACTTCAAGGGCACATTCGGCGACTACTTCTACCTGTATCCGCAGCACACCGTGTTCCGCGTTCCCGACGAGGTCTCGGATGAGCTGGTCGTCGGCGTGAACTGCGCGATGGCGCAGGTGACTTGCGGGCTCGACCTGGCCGGCCTCCGAGTGGGTGAGACAGTCGTGATTCAGGGCGCCGGCGGCCTGGGCCTCTACGCCATTGCCGTGGCCCGCGAGCGTGGGGCGGGGCGGATCATCGTGGTGGACGGCGTGCCCGAGCGACTCGAAGTGGCGGCGATGTTCGGCGCGGACGAGTTCGTGAACTTGCGCGATCTGCCCACGCCTTCGGCTCGCCTCGCGCGGGTGCGCGAGTTGACCGACGGTTGGGGCGGCGACGTGGTCATGGAGCTGGGTGGGTTTCCGTCGATCACCGAGGAGGGGATTCAGATGGTCGCCTCCGGCGGTCGGTACGTCGAGATCGGCTACATCAGCCCGGGCCTGACGTACGCCGCCGATCCCGCGTACTGGGTAGTCCAGAACATCACCATCCTGGGCATCAATCACTACGCCCGCCGTCACCTGCGCGACGCGCTCGACATCCTCTGCCGCACCCGTCACAAGTACCCGTTCGACCGCATCGTCTCGCACAAGTTTCCGCTGGAAGCGATCAACGACGCCTTCGCCGCCCAGAACGCAGGCCACGTCACCCGCGCAAGCCTCGTAATGTAGTTGTTGGAGCCGCTCAAGAGCGGCTCCGCAGGCTGGCGCATGCGCCAGCCTGGCCAGCGGAGCATGCTCCGCTGGCATGCTTCGCATGGATCGGGGGGCACTGCCCCCCGCCGCCAGTCACTCCCGTTGGTCGTTCCTTCCCGCGGCGACCCCCCACGCACGTGCTGAGCAGCGCAGAGCCGGGGGTAAAGGGGGCGGAGCCTGCACTTCGCGAACAGAGCGTCGGAGGCGATCATGATCGCCTCCGCCAGGCGGATCATGATCCGCCTGGGGAGCCCGAGCATTGCTCGGGCTCCATCAAAGAATCTCCTAAATCCGGGCGAACTTCTGGAACGTGTGGGTGCCTTCGGGCACGATGCCCGGCCGCACGCCAATGGTATTGGTCACCTCGGCCATGTAAATCGATCCCTCGTCATCCACCCAGATCCCGTGCGGGGCCACGAAGTTGCCGGGCGCCGCGGCGTCCGCCCCGCCCCAGCGCAGCAGCACGTTGCCCTCCAGGTCATAAATGCTCAGACGCGCCGGCTCCTCCTCTGCGATAGGCCCACGCCGGAACGACGTCGTGCCGGCGCGCCAGACCAGCTCGCCAATGTACACCAGCCCATCGCGATCGATGAAGATGTCCTGCGGCCGCTGTACATCCAGCCATTCGTTCTGGAATTCGCCCGTTGGCGAGAAGATCTGGATCCGATCGTTTTCTCGATCGCACACAAACACGCGCCCGTCGGTATGCACCCACGTGCTATGCGGCGTCCGAAACTGACCGTGCGCGGACCCCGGCTCACCCCACGACTCGCAGAGTCGGCCCACGCTGTCGAAACGGTGGATGCGCGTGTTGCCGTACCCGTCACTGACGAACAGATCACCGGACGGGGCCACCGCCACGTTGGTCGGTCGATTGAATGGACCGGCCGCGTGCGTCACGCTGGCCGGTGTGCGACCGTCGTAACCCGTATCCGACGGGTGCTCCGCCGGCCCCAGCTCGAACGACAGCTTGCCATCCAGCGTGTATTTGCCCGCGGTGTGATTCGAATCATCAACGAGGAAGAGCGAGTCGTCGCCCGCCATGTACATGCCGTGAGTCCGATAGGAGAAGCGGCCCTCGCCCCAGGACCCGAGGAACCGCCCGCCACGATCGTAGATCATGATCGGGTGATCGCCTCGGCAAAACAGATAGACGTTGCCACTCGAGTCGCTGCAGACGCCTGCCACGTCCTCGTGTCGATAGCCCGCTGGAATCTGTTCCCAGCCTTCGACGAGCTGGAACTGCAGTGAGCCGCTTCCCACTTTGAACATGCACAGCAGGCTACCGCAATCGGGCGGGTACTATGAATCGGTCCAGATCTGTGGAAGGGGACGAAATGTCTCGACTCGAACTGAGGTGGGCTCGTGGTATTCGCATCGGCGCGGTACTGCTCGCGTCACTCGGCATCGTGCTCGCCGGCCTTCCGCCCGTCGCAGCTCAGACGTCCGGCGACATCCTTGCGCCAGACGGATACCAGGTGACGCAGTATGCGAGTGGGTTCACGAGTACCACCGCGTTCGATCGTGCGCCTAACGGTGACCTGTACGTCGTCGACTCCGGTGCGAACTTCGGGTACCCGCCGGGCGCTCAGTTACCGAGCGTCAAAATCTGGAAAGTCTCAAATGGCAACCCGTCATTGATCTACAACGGCGACGCTCAAAAGGGCCTGACCGCACCTGCCCTCGGCATCGCGGTGAAAGATCCGGACACCATCTTCGTCAACGATTACAGCGGGTTGAACCGCGTCCACGCGGACGGGTCGGTCCAGCACCTGCTCGATCTGCCCGCCAAGGGCGACCACGGTGACGACCACATCGCCATCGGCAAGGACAACAAGCTGTACTGGGGTGAAGGTAGCGCGACAAACTCGGGCGTTGTGGGTGAGGATAATCAGAGTGTCACTGGCTGGCTGAAGAACAATCCGAGCTTTCACGACATCGCCTGCAAAGACGTAACCCTGAGTGGTCAGAATTGGACCAGCAAAGACGTTCTGGGCGGCAGCGACAACACCGTGACTACCGGTCCCTTCCTCCCGTTCGGCACCGCCGCGACCGCCGGTCAGGTCATCAAGGGCGCAGTGCCCTGCACCTCATCCGTGATGCGCGCCAACATGGACGGCAGCGGCCTGGAGATGGTGGCCTGGGGTTTCCGCAATCCGTATGGGATCGGCTTTGCGCCGGATGATTCGCCGCTCAAGGGATCGCTGATTGTCGCGAACAACGGTGCCGACGTGCGCGGCAGCCGCCCGATCGAATCGGATGGGGATGATCTGTACGCGGTGGTCCCGGGCGGTTGGTACGGCTGGCCGGACATCCTCGACGAACAACCAACCACAGAGCCGCGGTTTGCGCCATCCGACCCGAACAAAGCCGGCGTTCCGATGGCACTCCAGTCGCCGACGCAGCAGGATGCGTTGAGCGCCTTGACGCACTTCCAGAAGGGCGTGTCGGCGGACGGCTTCGCGTTCAGCACGTCTGACACGTTTGGCTGGAAGGGCGACCTCTTCATCGCGGAGTGGGGCGCGCTCGGCTTCGGACTTCAGCCGCCGCATGGCCTGCCTGGATTCGATGTGATCCGCGTCAACTTCGACGCCAACCCACAGGGAATCGTCGTGGGCGCGAACAAAAGCATCTTCCTGACCAACAAGATCCAGGGCGCGGCCTCCACAAACGGGTTGAATGGCTTCGAGCACCCCATCGACGTCAGGTTCTCAGCTGATGGCGCCACAATGTACGTGCTGGACTACGGCATTGGTGGGAAGCCAGGCACGGGCAAAGTCTGGGCCGTCAAACGAACTGGCAATGGCACTCCGGGCGGTACGGCGCCGTCGAACGCTGCCGCACCACCGCCGACACAGGGACCGGCTCCGGCTGGCGCACCGCCAGCCGCGGCTCCAGCATCGGCCACCGCGACGCCTGCGCCGACCGCCGTTCCGACGCTTGCTGCCGTTCCGGCGGTCGCAGCGTCGGGCACGGCGAACGTGACGGTTGCAAACTTCGCATATGAGCCGCAGACGCTGACCGTCACACCTGGAACAACCGTCACCTGGACCAACACCGACACCGTCCAGCACACGGTCACCTGGGACGATCGGTCCGTCGACTCCGGTTTGTTTGGACTGGACCAAACCTTCTCGTACACGTTTACGCAACCTGGGACGTATGGCTATTTCTGTATTCCACATGGGTCTCCTGGAGCAGGTATGTACGGCACTGTGATCGTGTCCAATGGCTGAATCTCGTTCTGAGTCCACCAGGGTCGCTGTTGTCACTGGCGGGGGCACCGGTATCGGGCGCGGTGTAGCGCTCGCGCTCGCGCGAAACGGCTATGCGGTCGCGATCGCAGGTCGTCGCCCCGAACCACTCGACGCAACGGTCCGAGATGGTGAGGCCGCCGGCGGCCGCATGCTCGCTGTCGTCGCGAACGTCGGCAAACCCGAGGACGTCCGCAATCTGTTCGCACAAGTCAAGCAGACGTTCGGTCGATTGGACTTGCTGTTCAACAACGCTGGATTTGGTGCTCCAGGCGTGCCGTTCGAGGATCTCACGTACGAGCAGTGGCAGGGCGTTGTGGACACGAATCTGACCGGCACATTCCTGTGTTCGCAGGAAGCGTTCAAGATGATGAAGGCGCAAAACCCGCGCGGTGGACGGATCATCAACAACGGATCCATCTCGGCGTATGCGCCGAGGCCGCATTCGGCACCCTACACGTCCACCAAGCACGGTGTGCTTGGTCTGACAAAATCGATGGCGCTGGACGGTCGCGAGTACGACATCGCGGTCAGTCAGATCGATATCGGCAATGCGGCCACGGACATGGCGAGCCGTCTCGGGCGCGGCGCGCTCCAGCCGGACGGGAGCATGCGTCCCGAGCCGCTCATGGATGTGGAGCACGTCGCGCAAGCAGTGCTGTACATGGCGAGCTTGCCGCTCGAAAGCAATGTCCAGTTTCTGACCGTCATGGCCACAAAGATGCCCTTCATCGGCCGCGGATAACCGCCATAGATTCGGAACTTGAAGCAGCGGACTGATCCCGCGACAGCCCGCGAGCTACAGCACGCAATTCTGCGTTTCCGTCAGACCATCACAGCCTGATACGCACGGAGCCGCGAATATCCCGCGACGATGCCCCGACGAGAATTTCGAATTCCCCGGGTTCGACCACCCAGCCGTGCGCCTCAACTGACCAGTACGCAAACGCACGCCGTGGCAGCATGACTTCGACCGTCCGTTTCTCCCCCGCCGCGAGCGCAACCTTTTCGAATGCACCAAGCTGCTTGTCTGGCCGTTCGATGCTACTTTCAACGTCACGCACATACACCTGGACGACGGCCTGGCCGTCGCGTTCGCCAGTGTTCGAGGCTTCAAATGACACGCGTACAGCCTCGCCCTGAGCGATCGCACGCAGGTTGGAAAATTCGAAGCGTGTATACGAAAGGCCGTGGCCGAAGCAAAAGCGGGGCTCCACGCCCCGCGTGTCGTAATGCCGATAGCCGACGAAGACGCCCTCCGCATAACGCACCACGCCGTTTTCGCCAGGATAATTGTGGAACGCAGGCGTATCGGATAGCGCGCGCGGAAAACTCGTAGGCAAGTGCCCAGACGGATTCACATCGCCGAACAACACATCCATCAGGGCATTGCCCAGCTCCATCCCCGGGAACCATAGCTGCAGCAATGCCGGCACCTCATCCGCCCAGTCCATGTGGACTGGCGAGCCGGTGTTCAACACCACAACCGTACGTGAATTGGCAGCCACAACCGCGCGGATCAGCGCGTCCTGGTCGCCGGGCAGATCCATGTGGGGTCGATCGAAGCTCTCGCCCTCCCACAGGCCGTCATAGCCGACCACCACCAGCGCCACGTCCGCTTCTGCCGCCATTTGCGCCGCGCGGTCAATGGAGTCCGCTGGCAGCAGCGCGTCTGCCCCGATCCGCATGCCGGCCATCGGTGCTTCCACGGTGGTGCGATACTCCGCTGCGAGCTCGTATTCCACGCCGTCTGTCAGGTCCACGTCGGCCGTAACCTGAGTGCTGCCACGCCCGAAGAACGTGTCGCCAGGCACCGGATCGAAGTTGTCCAGTAGCAATTCGCGGTTCAGGAGCAAACGCGCTTGTCCCGCGTTCGCGAGTCCGAAGCGCCAGGTGGCCGTAGCATTCGGAACAAACGTCGTACGCATGCGTGCCGAGAACGGCCCGGCCGGCACTCCAGGGGCTGGAGCGCCGGTCCAGAACATACGACTATTCACAAACTCTTCGTGGACAACGGGTGCGCCCTGAAAATCTGGATTAGCGAAGTACTCGACGCGCATCGGGCCGTGTCGCAGGGTCGGATCGATGACGGGCAACAACCCGGGCAGGTTGCAGCCGCGCGCCTCCGTGATCTCCAGACGCTCTCCGAATCGCTGATGCAGTCCCTCGCGCGGGCCGACAACGTACGCCGGCGTCACTTCCGCCGAGCCGCCGCCCTGGACCGCCGGCCGGTTGATCATCGGACCGATCAGCGCCACCTTGCGTAGTTTGCGCGCGTCGAGCGGCAACAGCGGCGCACCGCCAACCGCGTCGTTCTTCAGTAACACGATCGCTTCGCCCGCTGCCTCGCGGGCAAGCGCGCCCGGCTCGAGTGCTCCCGGCGCGCCGTCGCGTGTCGTGCTCACGCGTGTTGCGAGCCGGAGAAACCGCGCCACGGCATCGTCGAGGGCTGACTCAGCAACATCGCCGCGCTGTACGGCGCCAACGAGGTGATGGCCCAGGTACTGCGCCGGCCCAGGCATCTCCAGGTCGAGCCCGGCGGCCACCGCGCCCGTGCTGTGCGTCGCGTGCCAATCCGACATCACCAGACCGTCGAAACCCCACTCGGTTTTCAGCAGATCGACGAGCAACCACGGGTGCTCGCAGCAATACACGCCGTGGAGCTTGTTGTAGGCGCCCATCAATGCCCACACATGCGCCCGATGCACGGCCGATTCGAAGGGCGGCAGATAGATTTCGCGTAGCGTCCGCTCGTCCACTTCGACGTTGATCGTGAGTCGTTCGAACTCCTGGTCATTACAGACGAAATGCTTCACCACGGCCGCGATGCCACGTTCCTGCACGCCTTCGACGTACGCCGTCGAAAGCTCGCTCGTGAGGAGCGGATCCTCGGAGTAGCACTCGAAATGGCGCCCATTCAATGGATGTCGATGAATGTTGACCGTCGGCGCGAGCAGCACTTGCGCACCTTTGGCGCGAGCTTCTTCGGCCAGGGCCTGTCCAACCCGACGCACAAGCCGTGGGTTCCAGGTCGCGCCGAGCGCGGAGCCTGACGGAAAACACGCCGAGCCGCCGCTGGACCACCGTTCCCCGCGTGCGCCGCTCGGTCCGTCCGTGAGTCGCAGGGCTGGAATGCCCAGGCGCTCGACTGCCGCGGTGTGCCACAGATCGGTGCCGGCCGTCAGAGAGGCTTTTTCCTCGAGTGCAAGCTGCTCTGGCGTCCTCAGGGTCATGAGCAAGCGCTCGTTCCTAGTGTAAGCGCGCCTGTACAGGTGGAATGATTCTGGGCCGTCGAGCGTTTAACCATGCGTACGCGGCTCCAAAATGCAACCAACCGGGTTGCTCGGACGTCTTATATCTCAGGAACAGGACAGGAATAGGAACAGAGCCCTCGGCGGAAGACCCTCATGCAAGCCCTCTCAGCCTACGATCCCATCCAACGGCACGCCCTTACCCGATACGGGCGATTGAAGATGCTCCAGCGGGACGTGCTCCCGAAGCTCGGCGAGTCCG
>JAFAPL010001073.1 GCA_019247135.1 Chloroflexota bacterium
AGGCGGACCTCGAACAGCTCGCGCACCTCGGGCAGGCCCAGTTTCGGGACCACGATCGCCCGCCGTGGATAAATGCGGACGAAGCCCTCATGCGCCAGACGCTGCAAGGCGTCACGCATGGGCGTGCGACCGAGGCCGAGCTGGCTCTGGAGGTCGGCTTCGCGAATGGTGGAGCCTGGCGCGAGCGCGAGCGAGACGATGCGCTGCTTGAGCTCGACGTACGCCTGTCGAGCGATGGTCGCATCCTCGAGCGCGGCGGCAGTGGGCGTGCCATTCGTCAGCATTGATGTACTCTGGCTGCGGGCGTTGATATATCAGTTTCTATTTTCACGGGTCAAGGGGGCGTGAGCACACGCATGGTTGATCTCGATCTCCTGCTCCGACGCGGCATCGTGTGTACGTCCAGTTCTCAAGCTCGAGTCGATCTGGGTATTGCCAGCGGCCGCGTCGCCCAGATCGGCGGCGAGATGCACGCGCAACGCGAGATCGATGTCTCGGGAAAGCTGCTCTTGCCTGGTGGGGTCGATGCGCACGTGCATCTTTCACAGCCGCCGGCCCGTGCCAACGACCGTGGACCGCGCTGGGTCGACGATTTCACGAGCGGGTCCGCGGCGGCCCTGGCCGGCGGCGTCACGTCGGTGGGCAACATGACGTTCGTAGGCCCCGACGAAGCCCTCCTGGACGGACTCGAACGCGAAACGGACGTGGCCTCGCGGACCGCGGCGGCCGACGTGTTTCTGCATCCGGTGGTGGTTTCTCCGAGACCCGATGTGCTCGAGGAAATCCCGCGATTGCTCGCGCATGCTGGTTGCAGCAGCATCAAGATCTTTCTTCCGACCCATGAGTTCGACGCTTCGGCTACGGCGTATACCGAAGCGATTCGCCGCGCTGGAGCCAGCGGCCTCGTGAGCATGCTCCACTGCGAGGACTTTGGACTCCTGGAGCACGCAACCGCGCAACTCGTTGCAGCCGGCAAGACGTCGCCGCGGTTCTTTGGCGACAGCCGCCCAGTCGTGGCTGAGGTGGTCGCCACCCAGCGCGCGGTCGGTATTGCCGAGGTGACCGGCGCGCCCGTCTACATTGTCCATCTGTCGTCGCGCCGCGCGCTGGAAGTTTGCGCCGATGCCCAGGCGCGCGGCCTACCTGTGTACGTGGAGACGCGTCCTCTGTACCTGTACCTGACGGGTGAACTGTTTGAGCGGGAGGACGCTGGAAAATACGTTGGCCAACCTCCGCTGCGCGGCCGCGCGGACCTCGACGCATTGTGGGCTGGCATCCGACAAGGCACGGTGAACACGGTATGTACAGATCATGCGCCGTGGTCGCTGCAGGCCAAATTGGATCCGGAGCTGTCCGTTACGAAGCTCCGTCCGGGTGTCGAGAATCTGCAAACGCTCATCCCGATGCTGTATTCCGAGGGTGTCGGTCGAGGTCGGATTTCGATGAGTCGACTGATCGAGGTGACGTCCACGAACGCGGCGAAGCTGTTCGGACTCTATCCACGCAAGGGGACAATCGCCGTCGGCAGCGATGCCGACCTGGTGGTGATCGACCCGGACCTGGAACGCGTCATCGAACCGTCGACGCTGAAATCGAATGCCGATTACTCCGTCTACGACGGCTGGGCAGTCACGGGCTGGCCGGTCCTGACGCTGCGTCGGGGCGAGATCGCGTACGAGGGACGACGCGATCACTGCCGCACCAGGCAGCGGGGAAGTGCTTCGCTGCAACGCAACAACGCCCTTGTGACGACTCGTACAGTCGTACGTTCCCATGAGCTCTCAGGATGTTGACAGCCTGTGAAGGTCGGTCTAGCCTGGGAGAAGGCCAACGTCCGCCTGATGTGCTTCTGCTAGCGACCGACGTTGTGCGGTTTGCTACGGACTCCAGAACGGCTGGATGCCGCGCGGCCAGCTCTGACAATCGTCGGGCGCACGCTCAACGAGCCTGGCAGGGTCGGAACGGAATGACGTTCGACGGGAGTTCAGGTTTCGTGTCCGGCCACTCGTTCAGTAGTTCGAGCGTCAGTTCGACTTGATCGAGCAGCGATAGGCAACGGACTGCGTACGCCACTTCGGGCTGCGTGCACATGACGTGCCGCATGTGCGCCAGTAGTTCCCAACCACCCTCAGCCGTCCGCGTTGCCAGTCGCGATAACCGTAGACGCGACGAATCTCCGCGGCGTGTTCCCACGCCGTGGTGGGGCGTGCTGCGTAATCCGCCAGACACGCCACGTCGGGGATGCCGAGTTGGGCCGCGACATACGCGACAGCGTAGGAAGGGACGGCCGTTGGTTCGGCCAGGAAGGTGCCCAACAAGCGAACGCTGGTCAGCTGTAGGGCGAAGCCGACCTTATTGTTTGCCCCACGTCGCGCGTTGACGCGCTCACGGTCG
>JAFAPL010001084.1 GCA_019247135.1 Chloroflexota bacterium
GCGCGGAGTCACGCCGAAGGCGACCACGGCGCCGAGGCTGCGGTAATACGGGACCATGACGTCGCGCTCGGGGTCGAGCGCGAACGCGCTGCCCACGCCGGAAGCTTCGTGTCCCTGACACGAGATGTGAAAGGCCTGGAGCCCCTGACGGTTCAGGATCCACTGGCGCTCGTCCAGCAGGCGTGCCAGCAGCATCGCCTCGTACATCTGAAGACAGCGTTCGGGTGAGATACCCAGGCGTTCGTGCTCCGGCGCTTCCCTGGCTCGCGCTCGCTCTGGAGCCCTCGACCGCCCGTTCAAGCGCACGACGTCCACGTCTGGCGCCACGGACAGTGAGGCTTTTCGTTTAGCTGGCACCATTGCCACCCGTACTCAATCCTACCATCGAGGCGTCGAACACGTGTCCGTTGTTTCGGGGGCGTGACACGTGCGCCGAGTCGGCGATCCAGAAGCGCCATGGCTTATCGGCCCAGGCGCCCGCGTACTCCACGTTAACGCGGGGTCCGACTCGCACGTTCGGGTCAGGGATGTGCGGCGCGTCCAGCATGCACAAGTTAGACTCGACCAGATCGAGTCCGTTGGAGGCACGATCAATGTGCAGAGCGCGGCAGACGAGCGCAGGTCCGTTGCCCCGGGTGGCGGGGTCCTGGGGCTCGATGGCACGCACGAGGACCGCGCCCGGATAGTCCTCACGTTCGGTCACGACGTTGAAGCAGTAGTGCATCCCGTAGATGAAAAAAACGTAGGCGACGCCGGCTTTGCCGTACATGACGGCGGCGCGTCCTTTCCGTCCTACCCGGGCATGCGACGCCGCGTCATCTGGACCGACGTACGCTTCCGTCTCGACGATGCGCCCGACGCGCTGTAGGCCGTCCTCTGCGACATGCACGAGCAGTTTGCCCAGCATGTCGCGCGCGACCTCGACGGTCGGCCGGGCATAAAAGGCGCGCGGTAATCGCTTAGAGGCTTCGGCCAGCTTCGTGCGCCAGCAAAATCGCTTCGGCCACCTCGCGCATGCTCTTGCGCGAGTTCATGCTCAAGCGCTGGATACGCCGAAACGCTTCAGCTTCTTTCAGGCTCTGCGTATCCATGAGCACTCCCTTCGCCCGCTCGACCACCTTCCGCGTCTCCAGCGTCTCTTGCGTTTGGGCCAGGTCCTCACGAATCTGCCGTACCTCACGCCAGCGTTCGAGTGCCACCTCGATAGCCGGCTTCAGCTGCGCCTCGGCGAACGGCTTGACCAGATAGCCCATGACACCCGCGTCGACGGCACGGTCCACAAACTCGCGGTCCGAATACGCGGTCAACAGCAAAACCGGCGTCATGTGCTCCTGAGCCAACGCCTGCGCCGCGGCGATGCCATCCAGGTCGGGCATCTTGATATCCATCAAGACCAGGTCGGGTTGAAGCGCGCGTGCAAGATTGACCGCCGCGACGCCGTCCCCGGCTTCGCCGACCACCGTGTACCCGAGATTCTCGAGCATCTCGCGCAAATCCATGCGCGAAATGACCTCGTCTTCCGCGATCAAGAGACGCGTCCCTGCCAAACGCTATTCCGCCTTACTCACCCACTTTGGAAACGACACGACTGCACGAACACCGTGGCCGTTGTTCTGCTCGAACTTGATCAGGCCCTTCAGGTCTTCGCGCACCAGGCTGCGCACGATCTGCATCCCCAACCCGCCCTGGCGGGCCGGGTCGAACTCGGGTGGCAAGCCCTGGCCATCGTCCTGAATCTCGATGTACATGCTGTCACCCTGCTCGGTCAAGCGCACCACGATAGTACCGCCGGATTGTCCGTCGAACGCGTGGTCGACGGCATTCTGCACGAGCTCGTTGATGATCAGCGCGCACGAAGTCGCCTGCTGAGCAGGCAAGTTGAAGGTACGTGTGCCCTCCAGTTGCAGGTTGATCGGATGACTGTGGTCGAGCACCCCGTTCCGAACTTCGGCCAGGATGCGATTGCTGACCTCATGGATGTTGATAACGCTCGTCTCTTCGTGGCTGAGAAACTCGTGCACCACGGCGATCGAGAGAATGCGGCCGATGCTCTCACGCAGCTGATCCGACACTTCCGGGTTGCCCGTCCGGCGAGCCTGCAGGCGCAACAGTGCGGCGATCGTCTGCAGGTTGTTCTTCACCCGGTGGTGTATCTCCTGGATCATGGCGGTCTTGATCTTGAGCTCTTGCTCCTTCTGGAGCTCATCCGTGACGTCCTGGATGGCCACGATTGCGCCGGTTGGCACGCCGCGGTGTCCGATCAGGCGACTGGACCACGTCGCGTCCAGGTCCGAGGTCAGTGGGACCACGCGTTTGATCCACACCAGGTCGTGCTCCTGCACGCGCTGCTCGAGACACACGTTCCGCTCCATGGCCTTGAAACAGATGTACTCGTTGGTTTCGAGCTCTTGAAGCTGCGTCTTGACGAGGTTGTCCGCGTAGCCGAGACGCCGATACAGGTGTTCCGCGGGCGCGGACAGGTACTCGATGCGACCGGCGGCGTCGATGACCATGATCCCGTCGTGGACGCCGAGTCGCCCGAGCTTCTCGCCGCCGCGTAGTTTGCCCGCGACGATCAGCTCGCGTGCGCGGGCAATCGCCCGACGGAAGGTGACATGGCGCTTGCGTTGTCGTTCGTGCTCGATCAGCAGCATCTCGCTCCGCAGCGCGCCGATGACATCGCCGCGTGCGTTCTGGACCGGAAAGACTTCCTGCAGCACGGGCGCGCCGCGAATCACGGTCGTGGTGACCTGATTTCGCGTGCGACCGTCGAACAGGACGCGAAAAACCAGCGGCGCCTCGTCACGTGCCATCGCACGGCCGACAGCGACAGGCAATGTGTACGGGCTGGGAACCGTGACAGGCTGCGCCTGGCCGGCAACCAGTACCTGATCACCGGCTCGCGAAAACAGGACCGCGTCGGCGTGTGTCAGGTCGGCGAACAGCGGCAGGTGCCCGCGGACGCGCTCCAGCAGCAGTCGGTCATCGTCGGAGAGGTCTGAAAACGCGCTCAGTGGGTCTGTCGCTTGCTCACGCGCGGCCCCACCAACGACGAGGTCTGACTCCAGTGCGACCATTTCAGGCGTACCGAAGCTCGCGGCTGCCGAAACCTGCGAGCAAGCCTGTGCCCGCCCAGACGAGCGGAAGCAAGATGGCGGTAAAGGGTGTATGCGTCACTGACAGCGCGCCCCACAGGAGCAGTACGAAGATAAGAAAGCCAACATACTGGCGCACCCCTGGACGGCGGAGCTGTACGTCGAGCACAGCCGTCGCCGCGAGCCCACCGAGCATCCCGACGACGTAGAGCGCGATGTACAACAGCAACATGGAGTGCAACGTGCAGTCTAGCGTTTGCCGTGTTCGCGTTCGGAGATTGCTGGTGTGACGAGCGTCGTCGTACGCGGCGCGGACGGGCTAGCGCAGACGGTTGCCGCTGGCGAGCACTCCCTGAGCATCGATGAGCCTGTCGAGGCGGGTGGCTCGGCCACTGGACCAACGCCGTACGAGGTCCTGCTCGCGGCGCTGGGTGCGTGCACGGCCATGACGGTGCGCCTGTATGCGCAGCGCCACGGCTGGCCACTGGAGGACGTAGAGGTTGTGCTGTCTCACTCGCGCATTCACGCGCAGGACTGTGCGGAGTGCGAGACACGTGACGGCTTTCTCGACCAGATCGACAAACGCATTGTCTTGCACGGCTCCTTGACCCCTGAGCAGCGTGGGCGCCTGCACGAGATTGCCGACCGCTGCCCGGTGCAGCGGACACTGCAGCGCGAGGTGGTGATTCGTTCGGAGCTTGCGACGGCGTGATCGTCCATGGCCGCATCATCGCTGTGCAGGAGCAACGCTTCCGCTTGATGAGCGACGGCGGGCAGTCCTATGTACTGACGCTCGCGGGCGGAGCACCGCTGGACACTGACCGATTGGCTGACTTCAAGCAGTCAGGCGCGCGTGTGTCGGTTCGAATGGAGGGTGAGCCGAACCTCACGGGCGGTATCGCGCGCAATATCGAGCCTGCGTAGCTCGAGGCGCGCCGTGCGTCGCGGGCCCGCCGCTCCCGTCGACCGACACGGGCGGAAGGCCGGGCCTTTCGGCTACTGTCACTGATGAGTGGCCAATTCGCCGTCTGGCATCGTCATCGTCGCCAACCGGGGTCCGAACGATTTCGTCTGGCAAGACGGTGCGTGGGTAACGCGCACCGCCGCCGGCGGACTGGTCAGCATGATCACGCCGTTAGCGCGACGAGCGACCGTCGCCTGGTTCTGCTGCGTCTCTGAACCTCCGGACGCTGAACAGGCTCGTACTGGCCTGTACACGACAGCGGCGGACCAGAGCGACCCCCGATTGCACGTCGTACCGGTGCCATTAGCGGCGGAGACGTACCACGCCTATTACGGACTGATCAGCAACGAGGTGTTGTGGATGTTGCAGCACCACGTGATCGGCGGCGGTGGATTTGATTTTCTCGACTTGCGGCGCCACCAGGCCTGGGGCCGTTACCTGGAGGCTAATGGACGGCTGGCCGGTGCCATCGCGGGCGCGCGGCCGCACCCGAAGGCGTTTCTGGTCCAGGACTACCACCTGTATCCACTGCCCGCGCTATTGCGTGGGACCTTTCCTGAAACGCCAATCTTGCATTTCACGCATATCCCGTTCCCCGATCCACCCGTGCTGCTGCTGCTCCCAAACGCGTGGCGGAAGACCATCCTGAACGGTCTGTTGGGCGCGGACATCGTCGGCATGCAGACGCAGATGGACGTCCACTCGTTTCTGTCGTGCTGCCATGAGCTGTTGCAGCTCCCGATCGACATGGCCGCGGGGACCGTGCGTACCAGCGATGGGCGACAGGTCTCGGTGCGGTCGTACCCGGCCAGCGTCGATACGCGCTCGCTTCAACGCACGATGCGGTCGTCTGCCGTCAGTTCAGCACACCGACGGTTGTCCAGTGAGCAGGGCGAGATGAACATCATCCGCGTGGATCGACTCGATCCAAGCAAGAACCAGCAGGTTGGCTTTCTCGCTTTCGGTCGATTGCTCGAGCTACGACCCGACCTGTGCGGTCGGGTGCGGTTTCTCGCGTTCCTGGTGCCGTCGCGAACAGACCTTGGGATCTATCGCGCCTACCGCGACACGGTGTATCAGACGATCGACGAGATCAACACGCGCTTCGGCGAGGCCTGCGGCGGACCACCCATCCGAGTCTTCTACACGAATGATCGTGACCAGGCGCTGGCCGCGATGCATGACTGCAACGTCCTGCTCGTCAACTCACTTCAGGATGGCATGAATCTCGTGGCGAAAGAGTGGGCCGTCGTGGCGCGGCCGGACCGGCCCGGTGTGCTCGTCGTGTCGGAGACGGCCGGGGTAGCAGAAGAGGCCGCTGAGAGCGCGCTATTGATCTCACCACTCGACGTGGAAGGCACAGCACGCGCCTTGATCGACTCACTCGACATGCCCGTCAGCGAGCGCAAGCAGAGGCACGCGCAGTTCCTGCAGCGCGTACACAACTGGTCCGCCCGGGACTGGCTGAATGCGCAGCTCGTGGATCTCGGCGTGCAGGAGGTCGCCCGCGAGCGCGCCGGTCAGCGCGTGAGCAGCGCGTAAGCGTCGAGGCACCGCTCGGCAACCTTCCGCCACGTGAACCGTTCGAGCACCGTCTCGCGCGCATTCGCTCCCAGACGCCGGGCGAGCGCAGTATCGGCGAGCAGACGAGCGAGCGCGTCATGTAGCGCGTCGACGTCGCCTGGCGGCACCAGGTAGCCCGTCTCGCCATGCGTCACGATCTCGGGAACCCCGCCGACGCGACTGGCGATCACTGGCGTCCCACTCGCCATAGCCTCCAGCACTGAGAGCCCGAGCAGCTCAGAGACACGGATCGAGCGGCCGTAACACGTGCGTTCAACCGAAGGGAGCACGAACACGGACGCGGACCTGTACAGCTGTGGCAACTGGTCGTCGGCCGCGGTCCCGAGGAAGTGCACGTTTCGAGTCGCCGCGAGCTGCTGCAACAGTTGCGGGTAATCCCGCTCGGGCAAGCGCGGATCATGGCCCGTCGAGCCGACGATTCGCAACGAGGCCCGAGCAGGCAGGGCCGCAAGGACGCGGTCGACGCCTTTGTGCGGCGTCAGCCGACCCACGAACAGCGCACCCTGTCGATCAATCGATTGGTCGGGGAAGAAGCGCGCAGGGTCAGCGCCACCGTAGATGACGCGCGTTCGATCGGGTGGAGCGCCAAGTTCGCGAGCAGAATACGCGGACACTGCCAGGAACACGTCGAAGAGCCGCGGCAACAGGCCGCCCCAGAGGCTGCCCTGTAGCCCGTGGTCCGTCACGGCGCTGTTCTGCGAGCGAAGCCTTGCAAGCACGCCCGCCAGCCGGCTCGACGCGCTGCGCAGATGATGGGTGTGCACGATGTCGGCGCCACGGAGCGCACCGACGAGCGCGGGTGCAATCGGATGCGCGGGATGTCCACCCTGGTAGAACAACGCGCGTACGGTGCGAAGGCGCAGGCCGCCCGGCTCGCGCGCGAGACGCGGCGAGCGTCCGAACGTGATCAGCTCACATTCGATGTCCGCGGCGAGGGCGCGTGCCAGCTCGAGCGGGTAGCGTTCGCCGCCACCGAACAGACCATCGGCGCCAAACGGCGTCGGAGCGACGTGGATGACGCGCACGCTACGAGCAATCCTGCTGACCCTGGGCGACCCGGGCAAGCTGACGGGTGGGTATCTGTTCCATCGGCGGCTGGCTGAGTTGGCGCCGGCTCAGTCTGCGTCGCTCGCGTTCGAATCGTTTCCTGAGCGGACGTTTCCGTTTGCTGTCATCGACG
>JAFAPL010001086.1 GCA_019247135.1 Chloroflexota bacterium
GCTGGGCAGCACGGCGGCCGGTGCAAGCGTGGCTGCTCGGTCAAGCAGCTCGCGGTCCATGACCATCAGGTACAGTCGAGCGAGCTGACGACGCGCATGAGCTATTGCTGGCGGTCCGCCACTCATGATGCTACGCACGACCTCCACGCGCACCACTTCACATGCAACGCGTTTGTCAGCTCGATGCGCGCGCAAATAGCGGCGCAAAGCGTCGCTTTCAGCTTCGCGTTGGACCAACTTGACCAACGCAGATGAGTCCAGGTAGAGCCTCACCGCTCGAGGTCGCGCATCGATTGCAGCACCTCGCTGGCCTTGACACCGTAGTCGACGGGCTGTTCATCCAGCACGTCCGCCGGGTCGGTTGGCTGAAGCACGCGCCCGCTGGCGAGCAGGTCCTCCCATGGCTCACCCTGCAGCGGTACAAGCATGGCCACTGGACGTCCGCGATCGGTCACCTCGACACGTTCGCCCCGCGCGACGAGTGCCAGGTAACGGCTGGCATGCTGCCGTAGCTCGCGGACGCCGATGCTCCGCATGTGCTACATGGTAGCACTACGCGGCTGTCGTCCGCGCCGGTGTCGAACTGCGTAGGCCCAGACGCGTATCGTGCTCAGTTGCGTTCGCGCCCAACTGATCCGTAAGCGACTCGGTCAATGGTGAATGTCACGCGGACCCGCTCGAATCCGTTGCGATAGTCACCCGAGAATCCGAGCGGACCCCGGAGGTCCATGTCGCCTTCCAGGCTGGACTCCACGCGTATGAGTCGGACACTGCGCGGCCGCGGCGGCGACGTACACGAGTGAGGTCGTCAAACACGCTGCGACCGCGTGAAGCAAGGCTTCCGCCGGATTTGCGCCGATGTCCGTGCCGAGAAGCACCGCCGGCTCTCCGCCCTCGATGATGAACTCCTGCGTACGCGACGTGTCGCCCCGTCCAGCGCCGTAGAACTTTTTGCGCGTGCTGGGTCTCACGGGGCAGTTACCGGACTGACGAACGGTGAAACAACTCGCTTCAGTGGGCCACCTCCCAGAGATCATCGCTGACGCGCTCCTTCGCTGCCAGCCAGCGGCTTTACGCGACCTGGCCACCCCAAGAGGAAATGTAGACTCTCCGCGCGACCGGCGTGGAAAAGATGAGTGAGCAGCAGCCCCAGCTCTACACCGACTTGGCCGACTGGTACCCGTTACTCACCGCGCCGGAGGATTACCCCGAGGAGGCACGGTTCTACCTGCACCTGTTGACGGACGCGCTCGGCGCTGCACCCCGTACCTTGCTGGAGTTGGGTTCTGGCGGGGGGCATATGGCCTCGCACTACAAGCAGCACGTCCGTCATGTCACGCTCACCGATGCTTCCCCGCAGATGCTGGCCCTGAGCGAGCGCCTCAACCCGGACTGCCAGCACGTGCACGGCGACATGCGCACGCTGCGGCTCGGCCGCGTTTTCGACGCGGTATTCGTCCATGACGCGGTGGACTACCTCACCAGGGAGGCCGATCTTCGGCACGCTATCGAGACAGCGTTCGTCCATTGCCGACCGGGCGGCGTGGCCATCTTCGCCCCCGATCACGTGCGGGAGAATTTCGCCGAGGGCGTGGATACCGGCGGCCACGACAACGAAGGGCGCAGCCTGCGGTATCTCGAATGGACCTGGGACCCCGATCCCGCCGACGAAACCTACGTCGCGGACTACGCTTACCTGCTGCGTGAGGAGGGTCAGCCGATGCGGTCCGTGTACGACCGCCACGTGTGCGGTCTGTTCGCGCGCAGCACGTGGCTGCGCCTGCTGCAAGACGTTGGCTTCCAGCAACCTGCCGTGCGACCGTTGGAGCATTCAGAGGTACCGCCCGGCTCCGTCGAAGTCTTCGTTGCCCTGAAGCCTTCGCGGTAGAACCCGGCAGCATTCGTCGCAAGCAGCCAGCGAGGCTGTCCCGACGCCGCATTGGATTGGCCTGAGTCGCGCTCTCACCGACTGGCCGACGCCGGTCCGGCCAGCGACGAATCGTAAGCGACAGCGCAGTTTGCAGTTGCTTAGTCTTATGTAATTACCCAGATTGCGTGGTAAACTCAGCGTGCTACATGCATCGGCATGATCACGTGCAAATACCCGTTCGGTTCGCCGACAGGTTTGATGATGCCGGGGCTGCTCGGGCCGGTGATCTGGAGTTGCACGTTCTGCGTTTCGATCGCTTCTAACGCATCGCGCAGATAGCGGCCGTTGAAGGCGATCTGGGTGTCGTCGCCTTGCACGCTCGCGTCGAGGCGGCCTTCGTTGTCGCCCATTTCGGCGCTCGTGCTTTTCACCAGCACCGAGCCGAGGGCCAGCTCGGCATCTTCCCGAGATGGAGAACATTCGAGCCGGACAATGTTGGAGTTGTCGCGAGCGAAAACGGCCGCCGCGCGGGTCGCTCTCAGAAAATCCGTCGTCGACAGCTCAACACGGGTCTTCGAGTCGGACGGAATGATGCGCTGGTAATCGGGAAACTGGCCGTCGATCAGGCGGCTCGTGATCTCTGTCTTGCCGAAGCCGAAGTACACCTGATTGCCGTTCGGGGTGGTATTGATGGCAACCTGCTCGTCGCTGTCGTCGGGCAGCAGGCGGGCCACCTCCGACAACGTCCTTGCGGGGACGATCATGGTCAGGTCGGGTCCACCATCAGGTAGTGGGAGTGTGCGCACGGCCAGGCGGAAGCCGTCGGCAGCCGCGAGCGTCAGCTCGCCGTTGCCCATCCGCATCAGGACGCCCGCGAGTACCGGGCGCGTGTCGTCGGGAGCAGCGGCAAAGACGACCTGGTTGATGGCTTCCTTCAACGCGCCGGCCGGTAGGGAGAAATTTGTGCCACCGCTTACCGCGGGGATGGGCGGGAAATCTTCGGCGTCAATGCCGGCGACGTTGGCTTCGTAGCGACCACACGCGAGATGCACCTTGTGCGTCTTGGCGTTGAGCTCGAGTTCAACCTTCTGACCATGGTCGAGCAGAGTGACGTAGTCGGACAGAAGCCGCGCGGGCAAGGTGATCTCACCGTCGCGCTGGACCGAGGAAGGCACACGATGCGCGACGGACAGCTCGAGGTTGTTGGCTGTGAGTTGCAGCTCCCCGTCGCGAGTTGACAATAAGACGTTGCTGAGAACCGGCAGCGTGCTCTTCGTCGGCACCACGCGGCCAACCACGGCGAGGCCCTCGGCGAGGTTCTCCTGCAAGCACTCCAGCTTCATGGGAGGCACATGGTACCCGCTGAATCGGCGGACCCGAACTGCACACAGGGCTACACTTTGAGCGGATGCCCATCGACGAGTGGCAGCGTGAGATGGAGCGCTATCTGGCGCACTTCTCTCGGTCGGCCAAGCGGCCGCGAATCGTCTTTACTCAGTACGCGCAGCCGGCACCCGTGTGGACGCCGGCAGTCGACATGTTCGAGACCGAAAGCGAGCTGGTCGCCGTCTTCGACCTGGCAGGCGTTGATGCCTCGCAAACCGAGGTGCGGGCTGAGGCACACACGTTGACCGTGCGTGGGGTACGGCGGCCCTCGTCGACGACCAGCGAGCAACCGACGTATTACGCGCTCGAGATCGCATACGGTCGGTTCGAGCGCACGATCGAGCTGCCGGCGGGGATCGATACGAACGCTGCCAAGGCGAACTATCGCGAAGGGCTGCTGGAGGTGCGCCTACCGAAGCGCGCGCCAAGACAGGTCCGCGTTGGGGTGCGCGAGCACCGCGAGCAGGAGCAGGCGCGGTGAGCCCGCGCCGTCGTAGCACCCAGCGCGAGGTCCAGGACCACGCCGGGACTGAGGCACAGGACCGCGAAGCCGCTGAGTCGCAGGGCGTCGCCGCGACCGAGGCGCAGGATCGCGAAGCGGCGCAGGCGCAGGGCGATGCAGCCACCGAGGCGCCGGACAGCCCCGAAGCAGGCGCCGCGGCACAACGCGCCGCCTCGAGCGTAGGCACGCCACCCGCCAGCCCCGACCCCGAGACCCTGGACCTGCCAGCCAACATGGCAGTCCTGCCCAGTCGAGACGCCGTGCTCTACCCCGGCATGCTCCTGCCGCTGCAGGTCGCCGATCCGCGTTGGGTACGCTTGCTGAACGAGGGGGTCGCGTCGCGCCAGCCCGTCGCGCTGGTGCTTCAGCGCGACCCAACCGCTGAAGTGACAGACGTCGCGCAGGTGTATGCGGTCGGCACCGCCGCCAACATCGTGCGTTTGCTCAAACTGCCTGACGGCTCGCTGCAGGTGCTGCTGCAAGGGATTGCGCGCCTGGGGATCGGCGCCCAGACGCAGGTCGAGCCGTATCCACGCGCAAACGTATCGGTCATGCCGGCCGTGGGTGGCGAACCGCCAGAGGCGATGCAGGTCGAAGGACTCGTTCGAAATCTGCAGAACCTGTTTCAACGACTGGTGCAGCTCTCGCCCGTCCTGCCCGACGAAATCGCCATCCCCGCAAACAACATGGACGAGCCTGGCCCACTCGCGGACTTCGCGGCGGCCAACGTCGCAATCGAGCCAGCGCAGCGGCAGGACATCCTGGAGGAACAGGATCCAATGGCGCGCGCCCGGCGCGTAACGGAGCTGGTAACGCGCGAGGTGGAAGTTCTGGAGATCGGCTCCAAGATCCAGTCGCAAATCCGCGAATCGATGGACCGCTCGCAGCACGAGTTCTACTTGCGCCAGCAACTGGACGCGATCCGCAAAGAACTCGGAGAAACGGACCAGAACGAAGCCGCGCTTACCGACCTGCGCGGGCGGCTGGAGCGGGCGGGGCTGCCAGCGGAGGTGCGCTCGGAGGCGGATCGCGAGCTCCAGCGATTATCGAGTATCCCGACGGCCAGTCCGGAGCACTCCATGGTCCGCACGTATCTGGAGTGGCTCGCGGACCTGCCGTGGAGCACGGTCACGACCGACAACCTCGATCTCCTGCATGCGAAGCGCGTTCTCGACGAGGACCATCACGACCTGGATCGTGTCAAGGACCGCATCCTCGAGTTCCTCGCCGTGATGAAGCTGCGCGGGGAGCGCGAAGCCGCGATGGCCGAAGCCGACGGCGAGCCAGGCACAAGCACGGGCTCACTGCGGGGTCCGATTCTGTGCCTGGTCGGTCCACCCGGTGTTGGCAAAACCAGTCTCGGAAAGTCGATCGCGCGTGCGCTCGGCAGAAAATTCGTCCGCATGAGCCTGGGTGGAGTCCGCGACGAGGCCGAGATCCGCGGCCACCGGAGGACGTATATCGGAGCGCTGCCGGGGCGGATTATTCAGGGTTTGCGTCGAGCCGGATCGAAAAATCCGGTGTTCATCCTGGATGAGCTGGACAAACTGGGCAACGACTGGCGAGGCGATCCGTCATCCGCACTGCTGGAGGTGCTCGATCCGGCGCAAAACGCGGATTTCCGCGATCATTATCTGGACGTCCCATTCGACCTTTCGAGCGTGCTCTTCATCGCGACGGCAAACGTCCTGGATACAGTGCCTCCGGCACTGCGCGATCGACTCGAAGTCATTGATCTGCCGGGCTACACGGAGGACGACAAGCTCGCGATCGCGCGACGGTACCTGGTGCCGCGGCAGCTCCAGGAGAATGGACTGGAGCCGCAGCAGGTACGCATATCGGACTCCGCGTTGCGACGGATCATCCGCGACTACACGCGCGAAGCCGGAGTGCGAAACCTGGAGCGCGAGATCGCCACGATTGCGCGCAAGTCAGCGCGCATGATCGTCATGCACGAGGCCCGGAGCGTCAGCGTCGGTATGCGGCAGATAACGGAGCTACTCGGTCCCGTGCGCTTCATCTCCGAGATCGCCGAGCGCGAGGACGAGGTGGGTGTCGCGACCGGGCTCGCGTTCACGCCGGTTGGCGGAGAGGTGCTGTTCGTCGAGGCGCGAGTCGTGCCCGGCAAGGGCAACCTGGTGCTCACGGGTCAGCTCGGAGACGTGATGAAGGAGTCAGCGCAGGCGGCGCTGACGTACGCGCGGGCTCGCGCGGGCGCCCTGGGGCTCGCCGAGGACCCATTCAAAGACAAAGATGTGCACGTGCACGTTCCAGCGGGCGCCGTGCCCAAAGACGGTCCGTCGGCGGGCATTACCATGGCGACTGCCATCATCTCCGCGTTGACGCGGCGCCCGGTGGATCACTGCGTCGGAATGACCGGCGAGATCACGTTGCGTGGCCGGGTCATGCCGATTGGAGGGCTGAAGGAAAAGGTGCTGGCTGCACACCGTGCGGGGCTTGGTCGGGTGATCGTGCCGCGCGGGAACCGGAAGGACCTGGAGGAAGTACCGAGTCGAGTGCGGCATCAGATGGCGTTCACCTTCGTGGACCACATGGACGACGTGTTGAACGTGGCGCTCAAGCCTGAGATTCAGGCGGAGCGAGCGACGGTCAAAGCGATCCGGCGGACCAGTCGGCGTTCGCGGCGCGAAGAGGTAGCGGCCGCGGCGCCCTGAGACGCTCTCCCGAGACCGAATGTGCCGTCGGGGCGGCATCGAATCACAATATTTAACATTTTCTCAACCGCGTGACGCTCCACGTGACGCCCTGGGTGACGCTCCACGTGACGCTTCGCGATTACGCTGAACGCGCTGACGCGGCCGCTGCGGACGCCCGCGACGTTGTGATCGAACAACCCGAGATGCTCCAAGCGTTGCTAGCTACGCCGCCGCTCGGTGCCGTTGCAGAGCACGTCGCCGCGGCCGTCCGGAGCGGCGTTGTGGTCGAATGACGCGAGATGTTTGAAGAGTTGCTGCCACTCGCGGAGCAGGTCGGCGCGATGCTCCGGGCGCGGAATGAAACCGTTGCGATCGGCGAGTCGTCGACAGCGGGGCTGATTTCGGCCGCGCTGCTCGCGCAGCCGGGGGCATCCGCATATTTTCTCGGCGGAGCGGTCGTGTATACGCGGCAAGCGCGCTCGGCGCTGCTCGGCATCGGTGACCCGGACATGCAGGGCATGCGAGCCTCGACCGAGGACTACGCGCGACTGCTGGCGCGCACCACGCAGCAGCGGTTTGGCTCGAATTGGGCGCTCGGTGAGAGTGGGGCGGCGGGGCCGACGGGCAACCGCTACGGCGATGCGGCGGGGCATTGCTGCCTGGCCGTGGCCGGTGCAAGTGAACGAGCGCAGACACTGGAGACCGGTGTGACCGATCGGCAGCAAAATATGCAGCTGTTTGCGGAGGCGGGCCTGCGGATGCTGCTCGAGGCACTGCGGTAGCTCGCATTTGGGAAATGTGACGTCCACATGACGCCCACGTGACGCTCCACGTGACGCCCCGTGTGGTAAGCGGCGCGACGTGACGCTCTGTGTGACGCGCCGCCTGGTCGAAGCGGACCCGCGTGACGCTCCGTGTGACGCCAGCGTGCTAAACCGGCCCCATGTGACGCTCTGTGTGACGCCCCGCCTGCTCAAAAGCGAGCCATGTGACGCTCTGTGTGACGCCTGAGTGCTAAACCCGCGCTATGTGACGCTCTGTGTGACGCCCCGCCTGCTCAAAAGCGGACCCCCGTGACGGTCTGTGTGACGCCCGCGTGCTAGACCGGCGCCATGTGACGCTCCGTGTGACGCCCTGAAGGAGTTAAGCCGCGCCGCGTGACGCTCTGTGTGACCCCTGGCCGCTAAACCGGCGCCACGTGACGCCTT
>JAFAPL010000263.1 GCA_019247135.1 Chloroflexota bacterium
TTGTTGCTGGGGTCCGTCCAGCCACCCACGCCGGGCGGCAGCATCGGCGCGTACTGCGGGCTGGTGTAAATGTCCTTGAGGAAGGTCAACGCGTCGATGTTGTATTGCCGATACGGGTCCTTGTTCAGCACGACGAGCTGCCCCGTCTGGTCGGTCACCTGACCGCCCCACATGAAGGCTGCCAGGCGCACCGTACTGTCGCCGTCACCCGAGCGGTTGGCCGTCATACCCCAGCCATACTTACCCGGTTTGGCTTGGGTCACCTTCAACGCCGTGTCGCGCAAAGCGCCGTAGTCCGTGATGTCCTTGCTAACGTCGATCCCGGCGTCCTTGTACCAACTTGGCCGGAACCAGAACCCGCCGTTGCGGCTGAAGTGGGGCAGGCCCCAGTACTTGCCGTCCAGGTGGAAGCCCTTTTCGAACGCCGGCGCCAGCGCACCTTGTTGCTTCTCGAGCTGGGCTTCGTAGTCCGAGACGTCCTCGACGATGTCGAGGAAGTGCATCTGCGAGGCCCCGAGCGTGTGAATCAACAGATCGGGTGCGTCGCCCGCCTGGACCGCCGCCGTGAGCTTCTGAACGACGTCGCCTGAGCCGGCGTACGCCTCGATGTACGAGTGGTCGAGGTCATAGCCCATGTTCTGGGCGAATTGCTTGATCGAGTTCTCGACAAACGTATTGTGGTCGGCGTAGAAGTCGCGCGCCTGCACGACGGTGAGCTTGCCGTTGATCGTGGCTTTCTGGAAATTCAGCGCGGACGACTGTGGCGGACCGGCCGCACTGCTGCTTGTGGCCGGCCCGGTGGTCGGCTTCGCAGCGGCGGCTGCCCCGGTCGTCGCGGCGGCAGTGGGAGCTGTCGTCGCCGCGGCCGCGGGCGCACTGGTCGGTTTGGGAGCCGCCGTGGGGGCGGTCGTCGGCGCAGCGGCCGGCGCACTCGTCGGCGCGGGGCTCGAGGCCTGTGAGCACGCCGCGGTTACGGTGATGGCAATTCCCGAGAGGAAGCCATACCGCAACAAGGACCGCCGCGTTGCTCGCCGTGCGGCCCAGTTGCGATCGTCGAACGAACTGTCGTTGGTTGCCATGCGCACTCCCCTCGGGCTTATCGCGTTCCTAAGATTGGATTATTAGCCCGCCCAGCGCGGTGCCGTCAACGAACCTCTCACGTCGGGCACTCAGAACGTGAGCAGGCGCTGCTGCTCGATCTTGCCCTCATCGAGATCCATACCGATCCCAGGCGCCTCAGGCAGCCGCACGACCCCGCCGCTGGGCTTCAACGGCGTCTTGAGGAAGTGCTGATGGATCTCGTTCCACTTGATCAGGTACTCCAACAAGGGGCACACGTTCGGCGGCTGTGACGCGATCAGGTGCGCCGACGCCGGCGTCGAGTGACCATGCGGAATGACGGGCAGGTCGTACGTCGACGCGAGCGCACAGATCTTGAGCATCTCGCTGATGCCCCCGGCCCAATAGATGTCGGGTTGGAGCACGTCCACGGCTTCGGCGTCCATCAGTTGCTTCAGACCCCAACGCGTGTATTCGTGCTCGCCGCCCGAGACAGGGATGCTGATCTGCCGCCGGATCGCCGCGTAGCTCTCGATCTTGTCCGGCATGACTGGCTCCTCGAGCCAGCGCGGCTCGTAGTCCTCGAGCCGCTCGGCCATCGCCACGGTGTAGGGCACGTCCCAGCTCATCCAGCAGTCGAGCATCACGTCGACCTGGTCGCCGACGGCGCCACGCACGGCACTCACCATCTGCGCGTTCTTCACCATGCCGTCTTTACCGTCCGCGGGACCGTGACGGAAGAACCACTTCATGGCGCGAAAACCGTTCTGGACGGCCTCTCGCGCGCGTGCCGCCGCACGATCGGGCTCGATCGAGTAGCCGAGCATACTCGCGTACGCCGGGATCTCCGTACGACTCGGACCGCCGAGCAGTCGGTAGACCGGCGCATTGAAGTAGCGCCCCTTCAGGTCCCACAGCGCACAGTCGACCGCGCTGATAGCCATCATCGGCGTGCCTTTGCGGCCATGGACCGCGGCGCGGTACATGGTGTCCCACAGCACTTCGGTCGCCAGCGCGTCCGCGCCTTCCAGCACCGGGCGAATGTCGTGGTAGATGAGGAATGCCTGCTCGACTGGGATCGGCCCACCGATACCGATGACGCCCTCGTCGGTAGCGATCTCCACAAAATGGGCCTTGATGCGGTAGCCGCCCTCGACCCTGGGCAAGAACTCCGGCCCAAGGGCGCGAAAACGCGGATACATGTCCAGAGGTCGAACCAGGCGGTCCTCCCAGAACTCGCCGTCGAATGGCAGCGTGCCCTGGACTTCGCGCAGCCGGACTTCAGCGATCTTCACGCGCGTGCACCGGCGTACACATCGGGATTGACGAAGTGCGACGGACGTCCGCCCTGCAGGACAGCAGCAATGTCCTGCCCGACGCGGCGGCGGCGCGCGATGTTCGCTTCGTTCGAGTAGGAGGCCATGTGCGGCGTGACGATCACGTTGTCCATCTGTAGCAAGGGATTCTTCGGATCGGGCGGCTCCTGCTCGAGAACGTCGAGCGCGGCACCGCCAATCCAGCCTTCCTGCAATGCACGGATGAGTGCTGGTTCGTCCACGACCTTGCCGCGCCCGGTATTCACAAAGATTGCCGTGTTCTTCATAGCCCGAAACTGCGGCTCACCGACCAGATGAAAGGTGTCCTTGGTCAACGGCGCGTGCGCCGAAATCAAATCCGCCTCTCGCACCAGCTCATCCAGTGTCCGCGACTCCACCCCCTGCTCCGCCATCGCCTCAGGCTTTACAAACGGATCGAACGCCACCACGCGTAGCCCGAACGCTTTCGCGCGCACCGCCACCTGCCGCGCGATGTTGCCGAACGCGATCAGCCCGAGTGTGGCTCCGCGTAACTTGGGAATGGAGCCAAGCGTCGGATACACCTCACTCCAACGACCAGCGGACGTCATGGCGTGGCAGTGCACGACTTTGCGGTGTGCCGCCAGCATGAGCGCAAAGGCCTGGTCCGCAACTTCGTCGACGAACAGGTCCGGTACGTTACTGACGACGATACCGCGAGCAGTGGCCGCCTCCACGTCGACTGGATCGACGCCGATGCCGCCGTTGGCGATGATCTTGCAGCGCGACATCGCTTCAATGACCGGAGCGGTGATACGAACGCGCGGTCCCGGCATCAACGCGTCGGCGCCTGCCACGGCCTGTGCATACTCCTGTTCGCTGGAAGCAGAGATGGAAACAATTTGCGCATCGATAGGGTCGAGAGCTTCACGCTCGTAAATGAAGTCGTATCCGCGCCGCGGATTGGTCGCGATAACGGTGTAGCTCATAGCTCGCTGTACGCCGCAATGCCGCCATCACGTCGCGGATCGGACGCGCCGCGGAAACCGCCGCGAGTATCGATCACGATGAGCTGATTGCGTCCGAAACTGGCGCCGTAATTATTCGGCATCTCGCGGAGCTCGAACCCCGCTTTGCGGAGTGCCTCGCGCGCGGCACGTTGGATACGTCCTTCGACGAACACGGGTCCTCCTTCGCAATGGACTCGCGGTGTGGATACCGCCTCGACTGGACTCAATTGTCCATCCAGGACAGCAGCGATGACCTGTACGACATTGGTCACAATCGCATTGGTGCCCGGTGATCCGGTCACGATGCGCGGCCGCGGACCATCCATCACGATGGTCGGCGCCATACCCGAAACACGTGCCTTACCAGCCTCTATAGAGTTCGGCCGGCCTGGCATCGGATCGAATAAATCCATCGCGCTATTCAGCGCAATACCGGTATGAGGCACGGTCACGCCCGAGTAGATCCCGAGCGTATGCGTGAGTGCTACAGCGTTTCCATCCGCATCGTATGTCGAGACATGCGTTGTTCCTTCACCTGCTGCACTCGCTGCCACAGGCTCGTGCTCACCCGCTCGGATTCGAAACGCGGCGGCATCCGCCCATCTTTCACTCGTCAGCTCCGCGGCCGGAACATCCCTGTACTCCGGGTCACCCACGGAAGCGGCGCGCGCTGCAAATGCTTCGCGCATGACACTCGCCAGGAGCACATACGTTTCGGGTTTCTCAGGCTCCAGCGCTGGAAAACGATCGAGAATACGCAGCATTTGCACGCAGCCGATCCCGCTGGCCGGTGGCGCTGCACTCCAGAGCTGATGCCCACGGAAACTGCCCTGCACCGCTGCACTCACACGTACGCGGTAGTCGCGCAGATCGTCGGCGGTAACGTGACCGCCGCCGCGTTGAATTTCCGATGCAATCTGGGCCGCTATCTCGCCGGCGTAGAAGTCGCGAACACCCGATCGCGCCAACCGCTCCAGGGTCTGCGCCATGTCGGGATTCCGCCATACGTCGCCTGGCTGTTTCAGCGTCCCATTCTCGCGGCACCAGAGCCGTTCCGAATCAGGCGTGTAGCGCACCCGCTGCTCGCCTGAAGGCATGCCCGGCTGTTGCGGCCGTCGTACGAACTCAAAGACGTACTCTGGCGTCGAGAAGCCGCGCGAAGCGAGCTCGGCCGCGGGCTGGATCAGGTCGGCCCAGGCCAAGCGCGCCTGTTCGTGCAACGTCGCCAAGCCGGCGACGACGCCAGGCGTGCCAACGGAGGTGTGCCCAAGATTCGACCGATGGTCGTCGAAGAGCGTGTAGCCGCCGAGCTC
>JAFAPL010000624.1 GCA_019247135.1 Chloroflexota bacterium
AGCCCGATGCTCGCCGCCGCGGCGATGGCGATGTCCAGCGTCAGCGTGGTGACGAATGCGCTGCGCTTGCGAGGCTTCAAACCACCCGAAAATGCCGACTCGATCCTGCATCCGTCACTGCGCGAGCGCGTTTCCGAGTACGCCTACCTCGTGGGCATCGCGCTTGTCGCGCTCGTCGTCGGCGCAGCCGCCCTGTACTTCGCCCGCGGCAGCCTCAGCATCAACTAATGCACTTCGCCCAATGCACGGCCACGCTGCCGCGGAAGCCGTACGTCAAAGAAACATCAGTAATTCTCGAAGGAGTCCGCGTCAATGGCTACGACCATCCTGAACGTTCCCGATATTTCCTGCGAACACTGCGAGCGAACGATTACCAACGCGCTGCAACCGCTTCCCGGAGTGCGCATGGTGAATGTCGATATTCCTGGCAAGCAGGTGCAGGTGGAGTACGACGAGTCGCAGGTGAACGTCGATCGAATGAAGGACGTCCTCCAGGAGGAGGAGTACCCCGTCCAGTCCGCCGCTCCGAGCTGAAGCACAGTCCAACAAAAGTTGGAACCGCGGCCTCGCTCAATCCATCAATCCTCTGATATCTGCGCAGTCCCGGTGCGCCACACTCTGCAAGAATGACCGCCGACGAGCAGTCCAGGTTGCCACGCGCCCGCTTGCTGATCGCGGATGATCGGGCACGCACGCGGCGCGCCTTGAGCGCTGTGCTCGGAAGCCAGGCCGGATTCGAACTGGTCGGCGAGGCGGCTGACGGTGAGGAGGCCGTCACAGCAGTGGAGCAGTTACAGCCCGACATCGTCATCATCGACGTCCGCATGCCGCGCCTGGACGGTATCGCGGCCACGGCCCAGATCAAGACCCGCTGGCCGCATATTCGCGTCATCGCGCACAGCCTGGCAGAGGAACTACGATCCGATGCCCTGGCCGCCGGTGCTGACGCTTTCGTGCCCAAAGGAGCCCCCGTGACCGAGCTGCTCGAGGCTCTAGCGAACGCAGCGCAGTACAGTTAGCCGCGTGCGAGTCCGTCGCGTCGCACACTATGGTTCGCCGCTCATGACACTGCTGAACGCGTTCGGCTTCGAGCAGGCTGAGCTTCCGGCAGTTGCTGGCGACCACGCGTCAGCCGTCGCGATGTTTGCGGGCTCCGAGACCTTCCGCTGGCTGCGGCGCTGGGCTGTGGTAGCCGTCGTCGCGATCGTGACGCCGATCACGGTTGCCGCTGCGTACGCCAGCCAGATGCCCGAGTTCCACCACGTTGCGGTGCCGATCGCGGTCGCGATCATCGTGCCCGCCTGGGTGCTCGAGCTCTCCGGCGTCGGCTGGCCACGCTCCGCGCTGATAGCCGCCACGGTCCTGCCGAACGTGTGGCTGACGCTCATCGGTCACGTGAGCACGAACTACCTGTGGCTGCTATTGCTGGTGCCGTGGGTGACGTTCGCGGGGACTCTCGTGGAGGGCATCGTTGCGCTCGCCCTTGCATCGGCGACCGTTGCTCTTTCGGTCGTTCTGGCGCCGCCCGCGCAGGTGGATTGGACGTACTGGGTCGAATGGGCCCTTGGATTCCTGCTTACCTGGTTCATGGGGCTCGTGCTACGCCGCCAGGTGGTGCTCGTCGCCGAGTTGCGGACCGTCCGTGGCGAGTCGGAGGATCGAGCGCGCCAGGTAGCAGTGCTGGAAGAACGCCAGCGCCTCTCGCGCGAGCTCCACGACTCGGTCACCCAGGCGCTGTACGGCATCTCGCTGTACACGGAGGCGGCGGACCGCGCACTGGCAGACGGTGATCGGGAGCCGGCCGCTACCAACCTGCAAGACATCCGCGAGACGACCCGCGAAGCCATGGGAGAGATGCGGCTGCTCTTGTTCGAGCTGCGCCCGCCGCTGCTGCATGAGCGCGGTCTTGCGGGTGCCTTACGTGCGCGACTGCAGGCGGTCGAGGGACGATCCGGCCTGACAACCGAGTTCGTGACGGAGGGCGAGGAGCGGCTACCGCCGAACATCGAGCAGGAGCTGTATCGACTGGCACAGGAAGCGCTCAACAATGTGTTGAAGCACGCGCATGCCACGCACGTGACCGTGCGGATGACGATCGAACACCTCCGCGCGATGCTCGAGGTCGCCGATGATGGCATCGGCTTCGAGCCGTCACTCCAGGGTGCGGGCGGCCTGGGTCTGGGTGGTATGCGCGAGCGAGTGCAACGTCTCGGCGGCACGCTGCGCATCGACAGCTCGCCCGGCGCAGGCACGGCTGTTCGGGTGGAGGTGCCGCGATGAGTGATCCCAGTGATAAGCCCATTCGCGTCTTACTGGTGGACGATCACGTGGTAGTCCGGAAAGGGCTGCGGGCACTCCTGGATCGAGAACCCGGAATCGAAATCGTCGGCGAAGCCGAGGACGGTGAACAGGCCGTACGGGCGGCGGAGCGTCTCCGGCCGGATGTCATTCTGATGGATCTGGAGATGCCTGGAACGGGTGGCACCGACGCAACTCGACGCATCACCGAAAGCCGGCCCGATGCCAGGATTGTGGTGCTCACCAGCCACGCCTCGGAGGAGGATGTGCTCCCCGCATTGAAAGCGGGCGCGCTGGGCTATCTGCTCAAGCACTCCGCGCCCGACGAGGTGCTGCAGGCCATCCGCCAGGCATACCGTGGCGAGACGGTGCTGCACCCGGCGATTGCGCGTCTCGTCTTGCAGGAGCTCCAGCGTCCGCCGGCTTCGAAATCGGCTGAAGCGACTGAGGCCTTGTCGGAACGCGAGCTCGAGGTGTTACGCCTGATCGCGCGCGGTATGAGCAATCAGGAGATTGCCGACGCATTGATCGTCAGCGAAGCGACGGTTCGCAGTCATGTCAGCACGATCTTGCGCAAGCTCCAGCTAGCTAGCCGAACCCAGGCTGCCCTGTATGCCCTGCGGGCTGGCCTGGCTCCGCTCGAGGAAGTGCCTCCACCTCACTAGGCTCGTCCGCCTTTTGTTGGAGCGGCAGCCCACATCCAGTGGACGGCCGGCCCTCGAACAATCCACCGCGTGTGGGCATCCGGTCCGCTGCATGTCGGATGGCAGCATCGCCCGCGGCGCCGAGACTGAGAGGCATGTCATCCATTCTGTTCCGACGGCGAGCGGCGTCACGACTGTTTGCTGACGCCCTGAGTGTCGGCCGTTTTGTGCTCCATTTCGTCGAGATGCTGGTCGCCATGTATGTGGGCATGCTGATCTTCATGGCCATACCAGGTGTGGCGGAGCTGGCCGGATTCCCGTACCAGCTCGGCATGGCCCTCTCCATGACGTTGCCGATGATCGCCTGGATGCGGATCCGGGGTCACGGCTGGCGACACGGAGTCGAGATGTCCGCGGGCATGCTCCTGCCGTGGGCACTCGTGCTCGGGCTTGCCGCTCTCGGCCTCGCGAATGTCCTGCCCTGGTTGAGCGGCGCCGCCGACCCGGCCATGCTGCTTGGCATGCTCGGCGTGATGCTGGTCCGTCGGGACCACCACGCGCATGGGCATGCCGCGCATCAGGATGAGACCGTCCACAGCCGTCGAACACGCCGGTTTGCCTGGCGCCGAACACTGCTGCCCGTCGCCTATGTCGGCGCGATTGTGTTCACGCCACTCCTCGTCGGCGCTGCCAACCTCGGCTCGAAGGGATTCGCAGGCCATGAGCCGGCTGATCCGCCTGCGTTTTCAGGCACGTTCCCCGCGCCTGCTACGCCAGATCCGACGAAGAAGATCGCGGTGGTCGTGTCGGGTCCACGCGGCTCAGAAATCGGAGACACGCTCGAGGCGTACGAAATCCTGGCTCGCTCGGGCGTGTTCAACGTGTATTCGGTTGCCCCGGAACGCACGATCCTGCCATTGCCCACGGGTCCGACCCCGTGGGGCAACAGCATCGACTTCGTGCCGCACTTTTCGTTCGCGGAATACGACGCTCAGATTGGGCAATCGCCCGATCTCATCGCCATTCCCTGGTTCGACCAGGACTACAGCCCCGAGCGCGATGCGTCTGTGCTCGATTGGATCCGCACCCACTTCGGGGCCAACACGACGCTCCTGGGAATCTGCTCGGGCAACATCATCCTGGCGGATACAGGCCTGGTCGCTGGCCGTACAGCTACCACCAACACGGGAACGTTCGACCGGGTTGAGTCCAGCTCGCCGACAACGCGGTGGCTACACGATCTGCGTTACGTGGACGACGGCAATATCGTCACCTCGAGCAACCTGACGGCCGGCATCGATGCCACGCTGCATGTGGTTGACCGGGTAGCTGGTCGGGCGACCGCACTGGAAGTCGCACGCGAGATTGGCTACACACAGACCGGGGCCCTGGACGATCCGCGCTTCGATCCGCCCGGGAACACCTTGCCCCAGCGACTCATCGCCGCTGCATACGAGCGACCCGATCCTCGGATTGGTGTGTTGATGTACGACGGCGTGACGGAGCTGGGCGTTTCCGGAATCAATGATCCGATCGAAGGGTCTTTCGCAAGAACCTTCTTCGCTGCGCCCGAGCGGGGTGTCGTGCGATCACGTGACGGTTTCCTGTTCGTGCCGCGCTACGACTTCAGCAACGTGCCTTCTCTCGATCGCGTCGTGGTCGTAGCCGGTGAGAACGACGGCGCAAAGCAGCAGGTACTTGCGACCTGGTCCGCCGTCCGACCTGGGCAGGCGGTTGCCGATATCTACCGAAACGTCGGATCGGGTGAGACTGCTTACGATGCCAGCTTGCGCGATCTGACGCGCACGCGCGGCGGCATGCTTGCCCACCTCGTCGACGACACGCTGTTCTATACCGCCCTTCCGCAAGATTTCGCTGATGCGGGCGCGGTTCCAGACGAACTGGTGGTTGTCCTCGTACTCGCCGTAGTGGGAGGCGCGCTCGTCTTCGCTGCAACCCATTTGCCGGTGCGGCGACGCCTTGGCCCGTCGCGAGCGCAGCGAGCGGAGCGAGCGCCGCAGCCAGCCTGAAC
>JAFAPL010000721.1 GCA_019247135.1 Chloroflexota bacterium
TTGCAGTCGTGCCTGACCTAAACTTATTCCCAGTCGAGAGAAGGAGCGAAGTTTGAAGGTCTCCTCCACCGAACTGCCGCCCCGCCAGGTCTCGCTGAACATCGAGGTCGAGCAAGAACGTCTCGACCGCGCGATCGACGAGGCGTATCGTCGCATCGCCGGCAATGTCAACGTGCCCGGCGTCCGACGAGGCAAGGCGCAGCGCTCAATGGTGGAACGCATGGTCGGTCGCGACCGCATCGTCGAGGACGCGCTCGAGCATCTCCTGCCGCAGGTCGTCGCCGACGCGATGGAGCAGGAGCAGGTCGAGCCGTACACGCGGCCGCGCGTCGAATCGGTTGACTTCGATCCGCTGCGCGTGAAAGCCGTCGTCGGGCTTGCCCCGAAAGTTGAGTTGGGAGACTAACAGCAGAGTCTGCAGGTCGCCTCGGAAGAGCCGGCCGTAGGCGATGAGCAGGTCGACAGCGTCGTACAGCGGCTACGCGAGTCGTACGCGCAGTGGGCGCCGGTTGAGCGCGCCGTACAAACGGGCGATCAAATCGGCCTGGATTTGCGCGCGACAGTTGCCGGACGCGAAAAGCCCCTTGTCGACGCGAAGGAGGCTGCGTATAACGTCGATCCCGAAGGCGCCCAGCCAGCACCGGGCTTCTTCGAGCAAGTCGTGGGCATGCAGCCAGGCGAGCACAAGTCGTTCACTCTCACGCTGCCCGAGGACTACTCCGAGAAGGAAGTAGCCGGGCAAGCCGCGGACTTCGAAGTGTCCTTGCACTCCGTGAAAGAGCGCGAGCTGCCTGAGGTGAACGACGAATTTGCACAACAACTCGGTGATTTCTCGGATGTTGCCGCGCTGCGTGAAGCCATACAAAAGCAGGTGCGTGAACGGGAAGAGCAGCGCGTGCGCGAGCAGGTCGAAGAGGCGGCCATGAATCGATTGGTCGAGCTGTCGACGATCGAGTTCCCGCCGCAGCTGGTGGAGTACCAGACGCAGCACATGCTCGAGAGCGTCCAGCGCAGCGTCGAACAGCAAGGGCTGCAGCTGTCGCAGTATTTGCGACTAATCGGCAAGGACCAGGCACAGTTCGAACAAGAGATGCGGTCGGAGGCCGAAACGCGCGTGCGCCGGTCGTTGGCATTGGAGGCCTTCGCCGACGCCGAACACATCGATGGCGAGCAGTCGGGGGATCTCACCCGAGAACGCCGCGCGCTTGCGCGGCTCATCGAGCTGGCAACAGCCAATGGGACGGGCGCCGGCGAGACCGAAATAGCCACGGCAGTCACCGCCAGGTCCGATACTGAAGGCCAGACAGTGGAATCCACGGCAGAGGAGAATCGAGGGAGCGCATGAGGGCCCCAGGCGGCGTCACCGAAAGTGCAGAACTTCACCGAGCTTATGGCTACGCGGTGCCGATGGTTGTCGAGCAGACGAGCCGGGGCGAGCGGGTCTATGACATTTTCTCGCTCCTGCTGAAGAACCGAATCGTCTTTCTCGGCACGCCCATCGACGACACGGTGGCCAACCTGATCGTGGCCCAACTTCTCTATTTGGCCCAGGAAGATCCCGAGCGCGACATCCAGATGTACATCAACAGCCCGGGCGGGCAGGTCGACGCGGGACTCGCCATCTACGACACGATGCATTTGATCCAGCCAGAAGTGGCCACCACGTGCGTCGGCATGGCCGCCAGCATGAGCGCCGTTTTGCTGGGTGGAGGCGCCAAAGGCAAGCGGGCGGCGCTGCCGAACGCGCGCATCCTGATCCACCAGGCTTCTGCCGGCGTGCAGGGTACGGCCGCGGACATCGAAGTCCACGCGCGCGAGATCCTGCGACTCAACGCGCGCCTGAAGGAGCTGATGGCCGCTGACACCGGCCAGGAGATCGAGCGCATTTCGCGGGACATCAATCGCGACTACTGGATGAGCGCCCAGGAAGCGAAAGATTACGGCGTCATCGACATGATCCATGGCCAGACGGAAGCCAGTCACGCCGCCGATCGAGCCGAGGCTGCCGTCAACGAGGCGGCTCAAGAGACCGCGCCAGCGACCGCCAGTGATGGCAGGCGGTAGCGCACAACGGGATCCATACTGGAAAAGACACCGCGGATAGAGCGGGGAGGGTCACAACACCAAGATGGCGACAACACGCGGCACCCGCGGTCAATACCATTGTTCGTTTTGCGGTAAGAGCCAGGACCAGGTCCGGCGCCTCATCGCCGGGCCCGGGGCGGTTTACATCTGCGACGAGTGCGTGGACTTGTGCCGCGAGATCATCGACGAGGAGTCGGCGCCGCCGGCTGCCGCGAAGCCGCGACTCCCGCTCGCCAAGCTGCCCACGCCTTCCAAGATCTACGAGCATCTCAATTCCTATGTCGTCGGCCAGGACCGCGCCAAAAAGGTGCTGTCGGTGGCCGTCTACAACCACTACAAACGTGTGTCGTCCGGCATGCAGGTCGACGACGTGGAGCTGCAGAAGTCGAACATCCTGCTCGTCGGCCCGACCGGCTGTGGCAAGACGCTGCTCGCACAGACGCTCGCAAGAGTTCTGGACGTGCCGTTCTGCATCGCGGACGCGACGGCGCTCACCGAAGCGGGCTACGTGGGTGAGGACGTCGAAAACATCCTCCTGCGACTGATCCAGGCGGCCGACTTCGACATCTCGCGTGCTGAGCGCGGCATCATCTACATCGACGAGATCGACAAGATCGCCCGCAAGGGCGACAACCCCTCGATCACGCGTGACGTGTCAGGCGAGGGTGTCCAGCAGGCGCTGTTGAAGCTCATTGAAGGCACGGTCGCGAATGTCCCGCCGCAGGGCGGCCGGAAACACCCACATCAAGACTTCATTCAGATCAACACCGCCAACATCCTGTTCATCTGTGGCGGCGCGTTCGAAGGTCTCGAGAACATCGTGGGCAAGCGCGTCGGCGCAAAGCGGACGCTGGGTTTTGCGTCCGAGCGCTCGACTGAGCAGGACCACGCGGACCTCCTCCGTCAGCTGACTTCGGACGACCTGTTGAAGTACGGGCTGATTCCTGAGTTCGTGGGTCGTCTGCCCGTGGTCGTCAGCGTCGATCCGCTATCGCGCGATGACCTGATGCGCATCCTGACGGAGCCGCGCAATGCCATCTCGAAGCAGTACGCCATGCTGCTGTCGCTGGACAAAGTCGAACTGGTCTTCACGCGCGATGCCCTGGAAGCCGCCGCGGAACGTGCCCTGGCGTTGAAGACG